>DSBT01000119.1 GCA_011045915.1 Mesotoga infera | reverse complement strand
GGTAGAAGAGCAGCTGATCCCTCGCTCCTTCAAGTGAATACTTGGACTTCTTTATTTCGCTGACGATCGTTTTTCCCTTTTTCTCCTCTACCATGTCCAGCCGAATGTTATCTATAGCGATATCTTTCTCTCCTTTGTTTTCGAAGGAGGTTTCGTGGATCAAACGACCAAGCGCAAGATTCGTGTTTTCGCTTTCTGGAAATATCCTGTGAGCCACCAACCATGCTTCCCTGGCACAGCTCGAATATGAAAGCAAAAGATAACCGGATATCTCTATCAATAGACGTCACTTCCGGACAAATGAAAACCCGTCAACTCGTTGTAGTAGCGTTCCAGCTCGTCTTTCTGAACGTAGCAGAAACCGCTTACTACGGGTGGGAGATCGGCTTCACTCTCATCATGTTTTACACGATAGTTGATTATGTAAGGTGCGAGTTTTCTTACTATGCTTTTCTTTTCCGCCAGAAGCTTGAATTTATCTTCAGCGGTCGTGGGTCTTTGAAGGATATCTGTGTATTCTTGCCATGCGGCTTTTGCTTTCTCGTCAATTTCCAGGAATACCGGGTAAGTCCAGCCGCTCTCATCGATCAGCTTGAAATCAGCGATTTTGGCAAATTCTAACTTGTATATGCTTTCTAGAATCTCCTTTGATTTCGTTTCAATGCCTGATCCTTCAATGGCTTTGAAGTAGTCTTCAACGAGTGAATAGAGTTCCGATTCATTGTAAAGAGTATCATTCATAGCTCTTTTAGTAGCAGATAACAAAACTGAGTCATAGATCTTGCTCGGCGCACGACAATCGTTGAAATCTGTCAGCTCGATCAGCTTTATTTTGCCTGCTTCTTTTTTACCGGATCTGTTGACTCTTCCGGCGACCTGAACAATACTATCCAAAGGCCCCATGTCACGGATGCAGTAGTCAAAATCTAGATCGACACCGGCTTCGACAAGCTGGGTTGTAACCAGTATGCAGGGGCCGCCTTCGTCTTTTATGCTTTGTATTCTCTGCCTTCGAACTTCTGGCGGAACTTTAGTAGACAGATAGTAGAGTTTTTCAGCTTCTGTATCAGGCAACTCAAGAATTTTCTTGAAAGTAGCTTCAGCCGAAGCTATTGTATTCATAACAATCATCAAGGATTTCTCAGACGAGACCGCTTCTTCCACAGTATCGGGCAGCAGATTACTTGTGAATTCTTCAAAGGATATCTCGTCGATACGTTCCAGTTCAAATCTGTTGAGCGGAATATCTTCCTTGAAAAGCGATTCACCGCTAAGGCCGAAACACGATGGCATGGTTGCCGTGGAGAATATGAATCTTGTACCTCCGTATTGGGCGAGTAGCTGCATCACTTTCCCGGTAAGGTCCCAGTATCTTGTAGGAATTGCCTGAATCTCATCGAGCAATATTATGGATCCCGGTATCCTGAAGAATTTCGGGTTTCGTTTTCTAGTAAAAATTGAATGGAATAAGCTCACAAATGTAGTGATTGTCAGCTCGCTGTTCCAGGCATTTACTAGAAGATCGGCCTCATACTTCTCGTAGTTCTCATCTTCATTGTCCGTGAAGAAATCTATCTCCGAAAGATGATGCTGCTGTAACAACTGATTTGGAGTCGGTTCGGGCCGACCCGTTTCAATGAAGAGTTTTCGCGCAACATCGTAAGTCTGATCTATTATGCTCAGGAAAGGTAGGCAGTATATGATCCTGGGAATATAGCCTTTTTTCGTTAGGTTTTCTCGCAATTTCAGGGCCAGTGAGAGGAGAGTCAAAGTTTTTCCGATACCGGTAGGTCCTTTGAGTGTACCAACTTCGAAGTCGATATTTGATGTCGCAAGGTCGTAGAATTTGCTCCTAAGAAGGTTCATGGGATCTGTTCCCGACGTGTCAAAGCCTTTCGCTTTCCTGTAATCTTCTACGAGTGTTTCGGGAAGATCGTCCCTCTTAGGCAATGGCTTATTTCTGAAGGCAGCATCGGTTTCATCTGCCCAACGCAGAAGGGATGAGAGGTACATATACAATACAAAAGGTCGGATATCTTTTCTATCGTCCAGGAAGAAATCTTCGTAATAGTCCTGCCAATCATAAACGAGATCAGACACCTCATCTTTGTCGAGAGGTGGAACATCGATTTTCATACGAAGTTCGTTAAGAAAATCTCCGTTCAGATTCAAGAGCTGCCATTCTATTAGATATGAATCGCTATCCAGGTCACAACCGAATTCCGGGTTTTCAGCCTGACCATGGTGACGCTTCAAAAGGCTAACGATTACCGGGATTAGATGCTGGATTTCTTGTGGCGCCGTCTGCGTGAGGTACTTTCCTATTGCAAAAGCCCCGAGAGCAGAATGTTTGGACCTGTCTCTGTTGAATCTACGTTTCATTATCATGTTTTGAAATTCCGGAGTAGCCTTCCCGAGATCATGGAAGTATGCGATGGCTTCAACCAGAAAGCCCAGGGTCTTCTTATCGACCCCGAGCAGGTTTTCAAAGTCCATATATAGACTTGCGGTTTCGATTTCTGAGATCATCAGATGATAGACACCATCGAGGTGATCCATCAATGGTCTGGGCGATTCACCTTCTCTTGCCGGATGGGAATAAACTTCAGACAAGCATTACCACCTCCTCTTCAGCTCCGTTCAATTTCACGATTTCAGACTGAGAAGGGTTCTTTAACAAGAGAATTCTTTTGCCGTCTTCTTCATAGGCAATTTCCGAGTAACTCTGGACCCTTCTGTCGTTGTCCATGTAAATGGCATGTGTCTCACGGAAGAGATTTAACCCGCTCTCGAATCTGATTTCTCCTTCATCGAACAGATAGACTATGGAATCGACCAACACCTCACCATTCACATCGTTTGCCTCATACTCTCCGATGTAGTCTATTGAGGCTATGAATTCGGATATACCCAGACAAGGAGTGAAGTGTGTCTCGCAGTTCTCGAGTTTTCCTTTCAAAACGGATAGGAGTTGAGTGTTTCCTGTGACATAGATCCGATAATTGGGAGAGACAACGCATTCGACTGGAACAAGAATACTGCCTCCGCTCTTAGTGTGGAGGTATTTCAGATTGAAGGTGGTCTTTCTTACGGACCTTAAAACCCTGACGCCAGTTTTCAAACCTCTGGCCTCAAAGTAACTTGATTGCTCGCTCCTGCCGAAGCCTCCGCTTTGAACACCGATTATGTTCCCCAACAGCCCGACGATGGCCGTACGGGGCGGAACAGAATAAGTCAGCGCAGATGTCGTAGTATATGGCTTTCTGAAATGTGCGTAGTCACTGGCTATGTCGAAGACGAGGACTTTCATGGGTCCTCACCTCACTCTTCCAGTTTTTCAGTCTTGCCCTCCAGTAAACCTTCCATCTCGAATGGTTCGCCATTGAGGGTGAGCTTCAGTCTAGGGTCTATTCTGTATCGGACCTTCTTTATGGAGTTTCCGTATTTGTCATGAAGTCCCTTAAGTTCGGAAATCTCAAGTCTGAAATCTTTGACACCACGGATCCTCTCCTCCTCAATCTCCGATTTCAGCTCAATAGCTTTATCAAGCTCGCCAATGTGGAAGTTTTTCTCATCATTATAAACAACATCTATAAGAAGTCTTGGGAGCTGTTCCATCTTGGAGCGGGTAATTAGATCTTTGGTACCGTCCCACATGGCTTCAAACAGGAAATCGACATCGGCGTCAGTAAGGAGTGTTTCTTTTGCAGTATTCTGGTTGACAACACCGTAGAAAGCGATGCAAGAATAGGGTAACTGCCACTTCTCACTGAAACTACGCTGCTCGTTTCCTTCCTTTGAGACAAAAGCCGCCGTTCCCTGAACAAAGACAGAATCGGCCCTGTGAAGAGATCTGCCGAATCTGAACTGAACCGGCCCCGTTATAGACATATTGAGCTTTGAGATCGGTACGGTTCCGCCGAAAAGACGCAGATCTATGCATTTCTTAAGAAGAGCCTCCGATGCCCTCTGTCTATCGAACTTTTTACTGTCGGTTATGTCGGTAATCAGCTCTTTTGCCCGCTGTTCTGACGTTACAGGATCTCCGTTAATAAAAACCTCTTGCTCGTAGCCTTCAGGACGTTCTACCTTCTGCACTGTCCCCATATAGTCTCTGATTGTTCTCTTAAGTCTGACATCCGAGACAACGTTTAGCCCGGTAGTTTCATCCATTCTCGGCTTATTTTCGTCCATTGGATCTCCGTTAGGATTGCCGTCTTTCACATCATAGATAAAGACTATCTCATGCCGGTTCTTAACCAAGTCAGCCATGCTCATTCCTCCTCTTCCACAGTTGCTTCCTCGGCAACTTCTTTTTCAGATGAACCCATCAACAGATTCTTCGAAGCTTCTCCACACAAGAATGCATAATTCAGGTCTGTCAACGACGATTTCCATTTCATTCCGGCATTCAGCTGATATCTTCCCGCGAGTTCAAAGAGCTTCTCGACAAATCCAATATGAGAGGCGTTTTTTATCTTCTTCGAATAGTGCTTGTGCTTATCTCTGAGATACGTGAGATGTTCTCTGAAATCGTCTGGCTTCATCCTGTAACCCTTGATCCTCTGGTCGGCTGTACCGGTGTAACCCTGGTCTTTCTGAATCGCCACTACAAGAGCGTGGATCATTCCGATTACAAAAGTGAGCTTCAAATCATCGTTTGCAAAGAAGCCGGGATACCGCTCAAAATACCCTTCTAGTAATTCCTCCTTTGGTTTTTTCAAACCCAAAACCCCTCCTTCTAAAGGATTATTCAGTCTGTCCAGGAAATAACCCATTGCAACTATCGAATTGCGATCGAAGAATACACTCTCTAGTTCGCTTTCTTTCGCATTCATCTTAAGAGAGTAAAAGTACCGCATCGAAGCCTTCTTGAAAAGATTTAAGTCTGCCTTGGTGCTCTTGAATATCGTCCTCATGAATTCCAGAAAATTAGTTGGAGGAACAGGGCTGTCAGAGGAGTTCTTTTTTAGCTGAGCATAACCTTTAAAAACCTTCCACAGTATTTTAAATCTGATTCTGGGAGAACCCAAAGATCTTAGCTCTGTCTCAATACTATCTGCGGTATTTGTAATAGCCGTCATCCTGGATGGCGGAACATCTTCTATGTTCAGGTAGACTTTTACCTCATCCTTCCCTCTTGACTTGACAAAGAAGACGAAATTCAAAGTCGAATAGGCGTCCTCTTTGCTAAGTTTCTTGATCAACCTTGATTCAAATCTCTCATATCTACCGTCTTTTCCTCTGAACGAGTCTGTAAGGCTCTTGAGCGCTGAAAGGCTATTTTCGGTGAACTGTTGGCTCTTGCCTATTCTGTTACCCGCAAATCTTGGAAGGACGTAAACTTGTGAATCATAGAAGTTGAGAGTTAACTTGTCGTCCGCAATCCTTTTACCCAGGGCGAGTTTGGAGAAACATTCCTGACAGAGAGGCATAGTAACATCGTGACTCTTGTTGCTCATCATGTGTGCAAAACCAGGCTGATCAATTGTGGCAAACTTGAAGATATTGCTAACTCTGGCTCCAACTTCGGTTTCTTTCCCGCACAAAAAGCAACCGCCCCTTCGGGAGTTTGGGAGCTTCTGAACTTCATTTAGGAAAACGGTCCTGAACTCCTTGAACGTTCCCACAGATCGTCCATCGATCAAAACAGTCAAGAAATAGAATTCATTCTTCTCGGTAATCTGCCCAGCCTGTTCTTCAACATCGCCGACGATCTTCTCTTTGTTCTCTGAAAGAATATCTTTAATGTCATTCGCAAGTTTACCTGGATGCATCTCACAGAATTTCACAAACCTGTCGATCAGACCTGCTGGACCTTTTCTTGAAGGTTTCAGAGTCAAAGAGTATGGGTCCGGTTTTGCGGAAGGAGTCTTTCTGTAGAGGTAATTAGCATCTGTTTTGTACCCTAATCTGCAACCGGAATAGAGAAGTTTGTCGCCCTCTGTTTCCAAGTCTATTGTTATGACTCTGGTGTATTTCTTGCCGAGATCCTCCGTCAACTGCTGGGTTTCGTCGAACTCATCTTCATGCCAAATGCCGATTTCGTAAACACTCTTGATCAATTCTGATCACCTCCTTTCGATGGTTTTTATCATTCCAAAACCCTGAGCGTTCTTTGAACCCAGTCCCCAGTCGTAGGCTATCGATATAAGCTCTGGGTATGCCTGCAGCTCAAAGCGGAAATCCCAGGCAATCTGAGTGAAATCCTTGTACTTGACAATCCGTTGAACCGGTCTTGAGGCAAGTCGAAAGGAGAAAGACTCTCCTGCTCTAGCATCATTGCCCAATGCACTTGCCTTTCTGTTGAGGTTTTCCCGAATCTGAATTGCGAAATCTTTCTCTACTGGATTGTAGAAATAGGTTTTCTTTCTTCCGTCTGCTGTCATGAGAGTCGAATAGACAGTTATTGGTGATATTGTTCTCGCGCTGATAGAGCTCGCTTCTGGTATCTTAGGTTCAACCTCAATTGATCTCAGTTCAAGTGTTGTACCTAGCAGTTGAATGCCTCTGTTCTTGATTAGGCTATTTGCAAAGGCTTGGACAAAGTCTTCAAGTGGTGATGAGAAGTGCAAGAAAATCGGAGAGGTTAGCGATATTGAGCCTTCATTAATCCTTTGTTTGTGACCAAAGAGTCGGGAGAAAGTAAATGGTCTTAGGATTCTTCCATTCACGGATAGGCC
>DSBT01000118.1 GCA_011045915.1 Mesotoga infera | reverse complement strand
TAATTAGGGAAGAAAGAACGAGTGTTTTCCAGATATCTGGACACAGCGATAACTTAAGCGAATAGCTCATAATCGACACCAGAGTCTTCCTCAGTAAAGATTTCCGCTATATCTCCCTTCAGACAAAAATAATCGACCCTCTTTCCTCTCTAGAGGACTTCGTTTCAGGTAAAGCAAGATGGTATTCTGTCTTTGAGTAATCGATTACGTAATCGATTACTTCGAAAAGGAGAAGTGGAGATGTCTGTAAGAATTAAAGATGTAGCGCGGAGGGCGGGCGTTTCGACTGCCACAGTTTCAAGAGTCTTGAATAACGTTTCCACAGTCAGTGAAGAGAACCGACAAAGAGTCCTCGAAGTGGTTAAGGAGATGGGCTATAGTCCTAACGTTTTGGCCAGAGGTTTCAGAATGAAGAAGACGTTCACCGTGGGCATGGTCCTTCCCGATCTATCCAATCCGCACTTCCCATTGATGATGAAAGGCGCAGAGGAGACTCTCCGCAAAAACAATTACAATCTCATAATCGCCAATTCAGATGGAAAGCTTGAATTCGAGAGTGAAGCAATAAATACGCTTCTTTCAAAGCATGTCGACGGAATCCTATTCATTGGATCCGGTTACAACAGGGCAGTTGAAACCTTGATAGAGGAATCTGGTTGCCCGATTGTGCTGTTAGGAAGACGCTGGTCCAAGACTCTTCCATCCGTTTCCATAGACAACTTCAGCGCCATGAAGCACGTTTTTGATCATCTCTACTGCGAAGGCCACAGGAGTTTTCTTTATCTTGGCGGTCCAGAAGATGTCTCGAGTTCAATAGATAGAGAGGAGGCTGCCAGGGCCGTCGGTCAGGAATACTCCGGTGTGGCGGTTAAGATAACGAGAGGACAGTTTACATACGAATCCGGTTATGAAAGGGCGTTCTCCGAGCTGTCAGATCATGGAAATAGTTATGACGCAGTCGTCTGTGCAAACGATCTTATTGCCTTCGGCGCTCTTGTGTCATGCAAGGCTCTTTCAATCGGAGTTCCAGAGGAAATATCGGTTACCGGGTTCGACAACATCTTCCTTTCGGCCCAGTTCACTCCGGCTCTGACTACTCTCGATCAGAACACATACGAAATCGGAAGCAGAGCTGCGATCCTACTGCTGCAGTACATTAGCGGCGAGAGAAAGAACAAGATTTCTTTTCAACTCGGGACCAGGCTGATTGTCAGAGAATCTTCAAGGGCGAGAGGGAAGTGATTTCGTGAAAGCCGCAAGGCTCGTCGTCATAGGGGATCTGCATGCCGGACCCGACAGGTCGTCACTCAAAGGAAGCCTCGTTAACGGTCTCCTGAGCGAATGGATCGACTTCGTTAACGAAAACATCCAACCGGACGCGATTGTCGATCTAGGAGACAGACTGAATCCAGTAGACAGGGATAGCGATACCAGAACGCTTGGAGAGATATCCTGCATACTGGCCAGGTCTAAGTGCCCGGTGTACTACATTCCTGGGAACCACGATCTGGACAATCTCACTCGTGAGGAACATGAAGAAGCAATAGGCAGCAAGCTTGGCAACCGATCCGTAGTGGTGAAAGGATTACGTTTGCTGCTTTTAAATACGCAGGACCCGGTTGTTCAGGGTGTTGGAGGAATGGTCTCGGATGAAGCTCTCCGATGGCTGGAAAAGGAGATTGCGGCTTCTTCGGAAAAGATAGTCGTTTTCACTCATCAGACATTAGATGAACAGCCTCTCAAAAGGAATGTCCATTTTGAGAGCATCGAGAATCTTGCCTACGTCGAAAACAAGCGGGAGTTGCTCAGGATATTTGAAAGAGGCGGAAACGTAATCGCCGCAATAAACGGCCACGTTCACTGGCCAAGCATTGCGTTCGAAGAGGGAGTTCTTTACGTCTCGGTTCCCTCGTTCACAGACACATGGAATCAACTGAGGAGCATCCCGGGATCGTTTACTTTGATCGATTTCAGCGGAGAAGAGGTAATCGTAGAGAACCATATGTTTAGACCGTCTATACTCATGGGTCGCTTCAGAACAAACCGCAAAAAGGAGGGGTAAGAGATGAAACTCGGTTTCAAGACTTTCTTAGTGATCTTAGTTTCACTTGTGCTTATTGCAGGAACAGCATTTTCGGTAACCAACCTTAGATTTTTCTTTCCCGTTCAGGTAGCCGGAGCGCTTGCCGTTCTAATGGATGGAGTCGTTGAAGATTTCAACAGCGAGCATCCAGATATCTTCGTCGAGCCGATTTACAGCGGAAATTACGACCAGACAATGCAGAAGGCTGTAACAGCCGCTCAGGGAAAGAACCCGCCAGATGTTGCGTTACTTCTCGCCATCGATATCTTCTCGCTTCTTGACATGAATCTTATCGAAGACATGGACCAGTTCCTGGTGGGAGAAGACGCGAACTTCACAGAACCTTTCTATGCCGGGTTCCTCGAGAATTCGATGATCGACGGTGTAACATGGAGCATACCATTCCAGAGAAGCACGCCGATCTTCTACTACAACAAGGATCACTTCAGAGAAGTGGGACTGGATCCGGAAAATCCCCCGAAGACGTGGGAGGAATTGCTTGAGGCAGCTAAAAAGCTGACGATAAAGGATTCGCGCGGCAACGTTACTCGCTGGGGCTTCGAAGACATTACAGACGATACATGGACGATTCAGGCATGGATTCTTCAGGCCGGCGGGAAGTACGCGAATGAAACGGGAACGGAGTCGTACTTCGACACGCCCGAAGTTGAAAAGGCCGTTGAGCAATGGACCTACATGGCCAATGTCGAGAGAGTAATGCCAAGGCACCGAAGCTATGGGGCCGCATCCCAGGACTTCGTTGCCGGTGCCGCATCGATGATGTTCAATTCTACCGGTAGTCTCAGCTTCGTGAAGAGCTCGGCCACATTCGATTTTGGAGTGGCCCCGCTTCCTGGAGAAGCCAAGACAGCAGTTCCAACGGGAGGTGGAAACCTCTACATCTTCAAGGGAATTCCCGAAGAGAACAAGGAAGCCGCATGGACCTTCGTCAAGTGGCTCAGCAAACCCGAGAACTCGGCGAGGTGGAGCATAGGTACGGGATACATACCGGTTCGCAAAGACGCCTTCGAAACCGAAGCTCTCAAGGAGTTCGCGGAAGGATTCCCGTACATTCTTGTAGCAAGAGATCAGCTTGACGTCGCCAGAAGAGAGATGGCCTTCCACAGTAACTCGCAGATTAGGGAGGTTTTCTTGACGACTCTTCAGAATATCCTCGATGAGAGAGTGTCAATCTCCGCAGGGCTGAATCAGCTGCAGGAAGAAGTTGAAATGATTCTTGCTCCATTCAAGCAATAAGAGCTAAATTAACATTGCCGGGAGGTGTGTAGATTGAAGACGAAAACGAAAAAGAAGATTCTGCCATGGCTCTTTATCGCGCCGACATTCTTTTTCCTTGGCATGTTTACATACTACCCGGCATTCAGGTCTCTCTTTCTGAGTTTCATGAGAATGAACATGGCAACGCCAGAGCCGGTATTCACGGGCCTCGACAATTTCAAGAGAGCCTTCTCGACTCCGTTGTTCTGGCAGGTAGCCGGGAACAATCTCTTCTATGCATTTGTGACGGTCCCCATTACCATGGCTCTGGCGTTGGCTCTTGCACTTCTTGTGAACCAGAAGATCTTCGGCAGTTCTTTCTTCAAGACCACCTATTTCTACCCCAACGTCATACCAATGGCTGCCGCTTCGATGATCTGGTTGTACATCTTCCTTCCAGGCTACGGGTTTTTGAATTACCTTCTAGGTAAGATAGGCATCCCTAGCATAGAGTGGGTAAGCGACAGCAGGTTTGCCATGTGGGCTTTGATTATCGTGGCCATCTGGAAGAACGCAGGATACTATATGGTCATATTCCTCGGTGGGCTGCAGCAGTTACCGACAGAAATCTATGAGGTCGCTACGATAGACGGTGCCTCTGCCTGGCGCAAATTCTGGAAGATAACCTGGCCCTTGTTATCACCGACAACATTCTTCGCATTCATAATCGCGGTTATAAACTCCTTCCAGGCGGTCGATCAGATCTATCTCATGACGAGAGGCGGTCCAGCAAACACTACGAACATGTTTGTATACTACATCTATCAGGTGGCCTTCAAGTACTGGGACTTCGGATATGCCTCGGCACTGACCGTGATACTCCTTGTGCTCTTGTTGATATTCACAATGCTCGCCTTCTTCTTCATGGAAAGGAGAGTCTTCTATGAATCGGGTGAGAGACTATGACGAAAAGAGGAAGAACGACTAAATGGGTCTCGATCGCGTTGATGATAGTCTTTGCCGTGATTCTCGCTTTCCCGCTCTATTGGATAGTCGTTACGGCCTTCAAAGAACCGACCGAAGTCTTTTCGATGATTCCAAAGTGGCTTCCCGAAAAGTGGACTCTAGACAACTTCAAAGAGGTCTTCAACATAATCCCTTTCGGGAGGTATTATTTCAACACGATTCTCTATGCCTTCGGACTTCTCGCAGTGCAACTCATTACTGTGACTCTCGCCGCTTACGCGTTCGCCAGAATGGATTTCAGATTCAAGAAGATTCTCTTCATGATTCTGCTTGTGCAGCTCATGATCGCTCCACAGACGCTCATAGTTCCGAACTACATGACGATCAGCAATATGGGCCTGCTAGATACGAAGACTGCCATTGCGCTTCCGTATGTGGCCTCTGCAATCGGCGTCTTCTTGCTGAGACAGGGCTTCGCAGCAATCCCTAGAGAACTGGAAGAGGCGGCGACTATTGACGGCTGCGGAACCTTTAGGTTCATGATCTCGATAGCCATCCCGCTGCTTAAACCGACCTATCTTGCCTTCACGCTCATTAGCGTGACTTATCATTGGAACGAATTTTTCTGGCCCTTGATAGTAACTGACAGCGTCAAAGCCCGCACATTGACAGTCGGCCTTGCGATGCTTGCGGAGGCCTCAGAAAGTGCGGCTGCCTGGACTTTGTTGATGGCAGCGACCTTGCTCGTTATACTACCACTAATTGTCTTTTTCGCTATTTTCCAAAAGACATTTATATCAAGCTTCATGCAATCCGGAATGAAGGGGTGAGTCTGGGCTTCCGAAAGGACCGGGGTCGGGGGTTGGAAAGAGGGGAATAAGATGCAAGGTTGGCTTCGACAGGAAGCGAGGCTCGCTGGCGCGAGGAAGCGTTGCCACCTTCGGTGGGACGCATTGCACTGAAAAGCATCAGTGGATGCAAGGCTGGCGAAGACCACGCCGGGTCGCAATGCCCGGAGAAGTATCCGGGGACGCAAGGCCCGCTTCGCGGGGATGAAAACTCTTGGAGAGCAAAAGAAACTAGTTCGCAGTTGAACGGTTCTCCGTTCTCCGAAAAAAACCTGTTCTTCGTTCCAGAGCGAGGATCTGTTCTTCGTTCTTGGTTAAGATCAAAAACCACAAACACGAGATTTTGAATGGAGTTCAGAATGACAAGATGCGGCAGTTTCAGAAAGAACACCGAAATGCTCTTTGATTCTATCGAAGGACGGGTCCAGGATTTTGGACGAAGTACCAAGGACGGCTCTTCCCCAGCTTACAGCGGTACTTAGATGCGAGATCCCGTGCAGAGACATCACGGGATGACCCTGAACAGGTTCATTTCAGGGCAGGCTCAACATGATGATGAGAGTTTTTTTTTGCTTTCCGTTATTCTGACATGCTTCTGGTAAGAATCTCGATCTTTGAAACAGTTGCAAGTTGTAAGAGCAAAAGCCAATAAATTCTATAAGTCTTTTGAAATGCTCTTCTCGGTGGACGGCGGACCGTTGACGGACAACGTTGTCTTCGTCAGCGTTCAGCGGC
>DSBT01000117.1 GCA_011045915.1 Mesotoga infera | reverse complement strand
CTTGCTTTCGGTCATTCTGGCGTGTATCTGGCCAGAATCTCGATCATTATTGCGCTTTCAAGACCAGATCCCGTACAGAACCACTACGGGATGACCCTGAACAGAACATTTTCAGGGCAGGCTAGGTGAGGGGATTCGAGGGCAGGCTCTGCGGGATGACAGTCTTTTCTTACTTCATGTCAGCTGGCGCGCTTCAGGCAAGGATCTCGATCTTCTCGTGAGCGCAGCGGACGTCTCGACAATGATCCTTCTCCATTGTTACCAACAACCAACAACACACAACCAATAACCGCTCTTGCTAGGAGCACTATGGGATGACAGAGCAAAGAAGAGGAAACCATGTAAGACGCGCTTCAAATAGCACACGCCGCACCGAAAACGATCTCTGCCGCTCGAGCGGAGTTTTGATCAAGAACAGAAGAGCGGTTCATCGTTCCGACACTTCATGTCCGGGTTCTTAGTCAAGAAACACGTGATGATGAGAGAGCAGTAGAGGGATGAGATGCGGTATGAGCGCTCAAGCTGGGATTTTGAATCAAGAGTGCAACAATACATAAGATCAAGCTCATTTGACAATGATGACAATTCTTGAACTGAATAAAACGATTGTTGAGCTCCACGAAGAGCGATATGGGAATCATGTAGAATCGAACTGCGTTGCCTCGCAGCAGAAAATGGTTTTCCTGCATAGAGGTTCTTCTTTGAGATGAGTCAGATCACCCTTTCTTTCTATTGCTCAACAGGAGGTCGCCAGTGATACAATTGGTCAATTGAGTCTATCCAGGGAGGAAACAAATCTTGCTCTCAGAAAGGCTTTTTGATGAGACCTTTGGTCGTGAACGCCAGAAGCACAAGGCCGTACTGCTTTCACCGGCATTGCTCGTGATCGATCTTCAGAACTTCTACACTCAGAGAGAATCTCGAGCGTATCTAAAAGGAATCGAGGAGGTAGTAGAAAATTCGCGAAACCTCGTCGAAGGGTTCATGAGTTACGGGCTCCCAGTCGCTTCGACCGTTCACAGGGGCGGCGCTAAGATGATGGTTCAATGGTGGGGAAATGCAGTAGAGGAAGGTTGGGCGGTTCCTCAATTCGGAGATCTTCCAATCTTCTACAAAGATACTTATGATGCATTTCACGATACAGGTCTTGACGCCTTTCTGAAAAGCAATAATGTGAACCAGCTGGTTATTTGCGGTGCGAGGACGCACCTGTGCTGCGAAACGACCGCGAGATCTGCCTTCACAAGAGGTTACGCAACAATGATGGTAGAGGATGCCCTTTGCGACAAGACCTTCGATCATCACATATGTTCTCTAAAGAATCTCGCCAATGGTTTTTCGATTATATCTAAAACGGCGGAGGTTTTGAAGCTGCTCGAAGGAGATTTCTCTTGATCTGGCAAGTTGGAGTTGTTGGGGCGGGACCTGCCGGAGTTGCAGCATCGATAATGCTGAAGCGATACGGAATTGATGTCCTTCTTTTCGAGCGGAGAACTGTTGGTGGCCTTCTTAGCAACGCCTGGCGAGTGGAAAACTTCCCGCCTCTCGAACCTTCCACAGGAGAGGATCTCTGTCTGAAGCTGAAAGACCATCTCTCGAGAAACGCGATTGAGATCATCCGCGAAGATGTGAAGACAATTTACGACAGAACTATCTTCACGACAAGGGCAAGTTATGAAGTCGACTACTCAGTCGTGGCGTCAGGAACGGTCCCAAAACAACTTCCCGCTCTAGAGGTTGACTCAAGAGTTGTCTATGAGTACAGAGATATCCCAAGCGGAAAAGGTGCAGTTGCCGTCTACGGCGCAGGCGATATGGCCTTTGACGGAGCGATCCGTGCAAGTCTTTCAGGAAGGATGACAATGCTGTTTTCCAGAAGCGCTGAGGCGAGAGCAATAGAGGCGTTGAGACTGTCGGCAGAGAAATCCGGGGTAGAACTGCACCAGGCAGAACCGATACAACGCGTTGAATCGGGAGCCGCTTTGAAGATTATCACTTCGCTGGCCGCGTATACAGCAGAGGCTCTGCTTATCTGTATAGGCAGGGAGGCCTCACTTCCCACAATTGATTCTGACAGATGTGAGATAATTGGCGATGCGAGGGGTGAAATCTACAGGCAGGCCTCAATCGCCGTTGGCGATGGAATTAGAACTGCCATGAGAATAGCTTCTCAGAGGTGATGAGTCTTGAAGATGATTCAGAGTTTCGGGAAGGAAGAATTGGCAATCGTCTACATCGGAGAAACCTCTAAAGGTTCATGGGTAGAGTTTGTAGAGTCGCTTCAACCGCCGATTCCCAGAGAGGAAAAGTGGGTTCTGATAGTATCAACCATGGATGGATGCCCTGTTCAGTGTGCTTTCTGCGATGCGGGTGGGTCCTACAGGAGAAACCTCACAGCTGAAGAGATATTGGATCAAATAGACTACATGATAAGCAAAAGATACAGCTCCGTCGTAGATGTGAAGAAATTCAAGATTCAGTTTGCTAGAATAGGCGAACCCGCATTAAATCCTTCCGTTCTGGAGGCGCTTGAATCGCTTCCCCAAAGGTACAACGCACTTGGACTCTTGCCTTCAATAAGCACAATTGGGCCAGCTGGTTCCAATACCTTCTTCGAGAAGCTGTACGCGGTCAAAGAGAGGCTTTACAGGGGGCGGTTTCAACTCCAGTTTTCGATTCATTCCACAGACAAAGCCCAGCGTGATTCATTGATTCCCGTCAAAAAATGGAGTCTCGAGCAGATCGCCGATTACGGCTCAGTATTCTGCGGCCCTGACGATAGGAAGATCACTCTCAACTTCGCCCTCTCGACAGAGTCGATTGTTGATCACAATGTGATCTCAGAAATCTTTGATCCGGAGAAGTTCCTGGTCAAAGTGACACCGGTGAATCCTACGTACCGATCCCACGAAAAGGAAATGAAATCGGCGGTAGAGGATAATGGCACTCTCACCGTTCATTCAAGCCTAGTAGAAGGGCTGCGAGAGATGGGTTTCGATGTAATCGTCAGCGTAGGTGAGCCAGAAGAGAACAAGATCGGCAGCAACTGCGGCCTCTTTGTTCGCAGACATCTTCAGGGCTCAAAGCGCAACCCGGAGATTTATTCATCAGTTGAGTCCGACCCCAATCCCCAACAATCGTGACTCCACATTTTTCACGAAGTTGATATCTATTGTCCGAAGTGTGCCTCGGTCTGACCTTGAATAAGATGGAGGCTGCCGCTTGCCTGGTGTACGTAAACAGGTTGTAAATATAGAGTCTGTCACCAAAAAGAGAAGAGGGATCAGGGATTGTTGTAGATCTTTTCTCCCGGCTTCAGAGAATGAACAAGCCAGACATTACCTCCGATTACGCAGTTGTCTCCGACAACCGTACTCCCTCCAAGGACCGTAGCTCCAGCGTATATGACGACGTGATTGCCAATATCTGGATGGCGTTTTATCCCTTTGATCGGATTGCCGTTTTCGTCGAGTTCGAAGCTCTTGGCTCCAAGCGTGACTCCTTGATAGATCTTCACATGATCTCCGATTCTGCATGTCTCTCCTATCACAACACCCGTACCGTGATCTATGAAGAAGTGCGTCCCTATTCTCGCGCCCGGATGGATATCGATTCCGGTCTTCTGATGAGCATATTCGGTCATTATTCTCGGTATTAGGGGAACCTTGAGCAAGTACAGAATATGGGCTAACCTATAGATGCTTATTGCTTCATAAGCGGGGTATGCAATCATGATCTCTTCCACCGATTGTGCTGCAGGATCTCCTTCGTACGCTGCACGAACGTCCTTGACCAGCTTCTTTGCGACTGTGGGAAGCTCATCCAGAAATTTGCTCGTAATGCTTGAAGCTTCTTCTTCACTCAGATGCGGCTGAATATCGAGGATAAGCTTTTCGAGGAGTTTCATGGCCTTCAAGAGTGACTCCTGTCCGTCTGTCGTTGCGTCTTGTGAAAGTTGGGGGCAGATCGTTCTACGGATAAGGTGAATAAGCTCGATTGTTTTG
>DSBT01000116.1 GCA_011045915.1 Mesotoga infera | reverse complement strand
CGGCCTTAAGGAGATACTTCCAGCGGAATTCAAAGTCACCCTAACGGGCACACCCCGTATTATTCAGCTTCACATGGAGAGTTTCTCCAGAAGCCAGGCGATCAGTCTCGCATTTTCAGTTTTGGTCGTTTGGTCGCTTGTATCGCTTATGTTTTCTTCTCTTCTGGTGGGATCGATGGCGATGCTTCCCCTATTCTTTACCGTTACGTTCAGTCTGGGGACCATGGGTATTCTGGGGGTCCCGCTTGATGCCGCAACTGTTCTTGTTGCTAGCATTTCAGTGGGAGTCGGAATAGATTATGCGATCCACTTCATCGAAAGAGTAAGGTCAGAGCTCAAGATGGGGCTACGTCTTCAGGAGGCTTCTAGCAAAGCTTCAAGAACCGCTGGCCATGCGTTGCTGGTGAATGCGGCAACTCTGATTTCTGGATTTGCAGTTCTCGCTTTTTCGAGATTTCTAACCGTTTCGGTATTTGGTTTGCTAATGATTTTTACTATGGCGATCAGTTCTATGTCAACACTTGTAATAATACCGGCGATTCTTAGCTCTAGCAGGCTTGAATCAAAACTGACAGAGAAGCTTTCGAGGAAAGCAAAGTGATACCTCCTCAGGTGACTTCGGCCAGCACTATGCCCAGAGTCTTCTATAGAGTCTCTTAAGCTCCAATATACAGTCTGCAATCGTTTTGTCGTCTGCGCTCTTTCCTGCTGTTTCGAGCTTGAATCCAACTTCAGACAGCTCTTCAACGCCGTACATTCTTCCGGAGCCTTTGAGGCTGTGTCCGTCTCTGGAGATGGAGTCGAAGTTTCTTCTTTCCAAAGCGTTCTGAATCTCGTCAATGGTTTTGTGTATGTGTTTCCCATATTCGGCGAACATGGCGGTCGCCTCTTCCATAGATAGTCCCATGTCCTTTGCGAAGAGAGTGATACTTTCTGATGAACGCTTTGGCGCACCCGGATCGAAAAAGCCGTCTGCTCTTCGATTTGCGTTCTTTCCGTATACACCAAGGTGGTAACGAACGACCTCGAGAAGGTCATACTGCTTAACAGGTTTCCCGAGGAAGCCGTCACACCCGGCCTCGATTGTCTTCTCTTCATCTCCCTGCATTGTGTGTGCCGTCAAGGCAACAATGGGTATCTTGTAACCCTCTTCTCTTAAAGTCTTCGTGGCTTCATAACCATCCATAACAGGCATTTGCATATCCATAAGAACGAGATTATAGTTGCCTCTCCTTATCTTTTCCACGGCCTCCTTACCATTGCCGGCAAGATCGACGGAATACCCAGCCTTTTCAAGCACTTCTTTTATCAACAGCTGGTTGGCTTCATTATCTTCAGTCAGGAGAATCTTGTTATTGTCGGTGGCAGATTTCGGCTTGAGTTCGAAATAGTTGCCGACTTTGCTCAGAAGCTCATCTTCCTTCACCGGCTTCTGGATTACTTCGTTGACCTTGTCGCCAAACTGGACCTCATCCTTGGAAGCATCTGTTATTACTATTACGGCGGCTTCACTGATTCCGTCAAGAGCAGTAAGAGCTTCGCCTGCATTCTTCGGAGTATCCACGATTACAAGAGATGCACCTAGTTCTCTCACCGCTCTCGAGAGATTGGCTAGATTTGCTACGGGCTCGGAGCGCACTCCATTTCTTCCCAACATCGAGCCGATAATTATAAGAAAATCCTCATCTTCCGACGCAACGACGACCTTCCCCGACGCAGGGAGTTCTGTCTTTTCCTTCTGCTTAGGTATTTCCGTTGAAACCTGTGAAGGTATTCTCACAGTTACCTTCGAGCCTTCACCGACTTTACTCTCAAACCTTATGGTTCCGCCCATCAATTCAATGATTTTCTTCGTTATTGCCAGACCAAGGCCCGTTCCTCCGAACTTCCTTGACATGGTTCCATCGGCCTGGATGAAGGGTTCGAAAATCTTGTCGATTTCATCTCTTGAGACCCCGAAGCCTGTGTCTTGAACGGTATAGATCAAGTGTTTCCCGTCGAAGTCAAGAAGCATGGAGACGTATCCCTTTTCGGTGAATTTCAGAGCGTTCGAGATCAGATTTGTCAGGACCTGCCTCATCCTGAACTCGTCGCCGTCGACATATTCCGGAACTCTTTCTGTTATGCTGTTTGCAAAATGCAGACCCTTTGAATATGCCAACGGAAGGTAGGTTTCGGTCAACTCGTTAACCAGTTTCGATGGGCTGTAAGGGGAGATTATAAGGTCGAAACGGGCCGCTTCGATTTTGGAGAGATCGAGCACATCGTTGATAAGGCTTAGAAGATGCTCTCCGCTTCTGTAAATTGTCTTCAAGTACTTCATTTTCTCAAGATTAGTCTCCTCGTTCATCAGAAGCTCGGCAAAACCCAGAATTGCATTCATGGGAGTTCTCATCTCGTGAGACATGTTGGCCAGAAATTCCGATTTCATCTTACTCGCCTGCTGTGCCTCTTTTGAAACCTTTCTGAGCAACTCGTTGGAGTTCCTGAGTCTGTCCAGCGTCTTCTCTATGAACCCCATTGTGTTGTTCAGCTCGGAGGCAATCTCTCCGAGTTCATCACTTGAATTGAGCTTCACTCGTGAAAAGGATCCCTTCTTTATCGACTCAAATCCCTTCAGTAATTCCGAGAGGGCCTTGGATATATGGGCGTTAAGAGAGAAAGAGAGCACGAACGAGAATCCAAATACACCCAGTACAACGATGCTTAGAATTGGAAGAAGTCTGTTTCTGAGCATTACCAGGAGGCTTTCTGACTGAAGAACATAGATATCCGCGCCTCCGATCGAAACCTTGTCCACCAAGAAAAGCGAACCGGAGGAAAAGAGAGAAAAGGCAGGTCTAGGTTCGCTTACGGTAAAAGGTATTTCGCTCGACCATCTCTCCTCGTCGAGTACCGTCCTGACGTAAAGGCCGGAGTCTGAGAACTCTCTGGAAATTACGAAGTGATCACCGATAAGAAGAAAAGCGATTCCATCCTGACCCAGAAACGATGAAAGACTCTCTATATCATCATTGTCGAAAACTACTCCGATCACGTATTGCGATTCGTTGCTGATCATTGTCGAGAAGTAAACAAGCTGTCTTTCGAATAGTTTGAAGCCGTTTCCAGAGTTTTCAAGTTCATCTACTTCCTCTTCGGAAAGCGCCGACCTGTTGAGAATTATATCTCTTTCTTCCCCAAGGCGGATGAGAATGTCATATTCATCGTCTAGAACGCCTTCGAGAGCGTGTGAGTCAACATAGAGCTTCATGTCTCTGCGCAGATCGATAAACCACTGAAAAACAGACTGCTTCTTCGAGCCGAGATAGCTCTTGTATTCATCTGTAGCAGTGCGAACAAATGTGATAGTAAGTAGTGTGACGAGTACAGTCAATATTGCCAGAACGAAAAGCAGAAACTGAAGAGAGATCTTTCTGCTAAGCTTTCTCATAGCAGATCTCCACCCCCTTTTCTGAATCGAACCGCACCATCTCGTCACATGACAATGTTGAACTCCCATTTGATGGTTGTTCTACTTCCGTTCAGAACAACCGAATAGTAAATCGACGTATCGAGATAAATCGAAAGAGCAACTACTATCTTATTTGAATCTATCATGATAAATGGGTCATACCTTGCAGTCTGGACCAGGAAACCTTCTCCAATTACATATAGATCTGCCCAGACTCCGTCCACAGGTTCGCCGCGTTTGCATTTCCCTGTTACAGTAACATTCAGAAAGGATACTTCCGAAGAGTTCTTCGGCAGCTCAAAAAACAAGAGCCCTACTAGATCATCGATCGGGATGCCCAGTTCCGAAACGGCTTCATAGGGAATTGCAGTAACGGTTGCGGAGCTGCCGTCTTCCATTTCAAAGCCCTTCGAATCAGCGCTAAAGAAGCCGTCCTTGAGGCTCTCAATCGCTTCGATATTCACAGCAAGACCGGCCGATACAAGAGCAATGAACAGAACCAAGAGAAGTCTCAGAAAACCTCACCTACCCTGTCTGACCATGGAAGAGCTGCCTTGGTGCCATTATAGTACGGGAAGGCTGGATATCGAAAAAACAGAAGCTCTCAAACCTGAGCATCGAGTTCGGAACTGATTTATCATCGGACTGTTGCAGTTTCTTATTGCTAAAGCGCATGGCTATTCTTTGGGGCCAATCAATGAATTGAGAAATCCAACAAGCTCTTCGATTTCCACTCCGCTTGCTTCCCTCTCAATAATCTCAGTGGGAGTGAGCGACAGCCCGTAGTATTCCCTGTTTGTTTCGGTATCCTGCCGTACTATTGAACCGCCCAGTGATACACCGGCGAAGATGCCGTTGCTGACAGAATAAGAGTAGATTGCAGCTTCCAGTTTGTAATCAGTATCTGCGGAGAGGGTCTTGCCGGTAGGCCCGGCCGAAATCGATGCGCTTCCACCAAGGGTAACATTGTTGCTTAGAAAACCCTCAATACCCTTCTCGTTCATAATGACAAGCACAAAACCGCTCTTTTGAACGCCGGCCTGAAATCCGTAGCTTATACCGTACAGCTTGAGAAACAACGGTCCATACCAGCGGCCGTCTTCCTCTCTCTTGAGCAGAAAGCCTTCACCGAACTGCCCACCGAATCCAAGCGCGGCTTTCACCATCTCAGGGTAAATCACTATTCCGTTGGACTTGCTCATCAACTCAGCAAAAGATCCGCTGTCTTCCGTTTCCGAAAGTTCTTGAAGAATACTTAGGGCATTCTGAATCCGTTCTCTGGGTAAACTTGCTCCGAATGCCATTAAAGAAGCCATAAGAATCACCACCACTAAAAGTCTTTTCAAGTCAATCCCTCCCGGTGTATCGAGTCTACTTCACTCTAAGAAAAATCTCCTGCCTTTCCTGACCGAAGGTTACGCTAGACAATCTAAACTCTCCTTTTGAGGATATTCTTGGGACATCGGCGTTGCTGACAACAACGTTCTGATACTGGAAGTACGGCAAGTCCTGAACTATTGAGGATAAGCTTCCCTTCGAGTCGGTTACGCCATATAGAAATCGCAAGGCATCGAGTACTTCTGATTTGATCACAGCAATCGTAACGTAGCCTCCCTTAACTTCACTTGGAGGGAAATCCTTTGAAAAGATCTCTCTCCCTTCCCCGTCGTAGACTGCAATAGAAAGCTGAGGCTTTCCTGAAACGTCGAGCTTGACCTTGCTGAAATCGATCTCGCTCTCCTCGATTCCCGAAAGAGCGAGAATCTCTTCCCGAGAAAGCGAGATTTGCTCTTCGGGCTGGACTGTCTTCTCTCCGCAAGAGGATACAAAAAGCATAGCAAGTGATGTTAAGACTAGAAAGCTGACAACAAAGCTTTTGCGTATAGTTTGCTTCATAATACCTCCATCATCTTATCGGAACAGTCGGTAATCAAAAAGTCGCAGACTTCCCTGACCTTGAGGAGCAAATTCTGATCGTTCAGCGTCCAGAGAGAAATTCTGGTTCCGCTTTCACGCACCTTCCGCAACATGGCTAGGCCCTTTTCCAGTCCCAAATATTCGAAGAGATCCTTGTTGAGATTTACTGAGTAGGGCTTATACTTCTTTATGACGCCCGCCAGATACTCTTCGCCGCCGACTTGGCGGATCTCTTTGTCTATTATTGGTGCAATCATTGGTCTACCGAAGAACTCCTGGGTGAATGCAAGCAAACAATCATGATGAAAAGAGGAGAACATTGTTCTCTCAACCGCATCAAACCTCTTGATAATCTTTATTACTTGAGGGACGGCTTCAACAGCCTTGATTTCGACATCAATAAATGTCTCTTCGGGAAGCTCTTTGTAAACCGTTTCCAGGGTAGTTAGAGAATCAAATCCAATCAGGTCCATCTTGTCCAGTTCGGCGAGTGTCGTTTCAGAT
>DSBT01000115.1 GCA_011045915.1 Mesotoga infera | reverse complement strand
GACTTGAACCAGTAACCGATAACCTCGAGATTCTCGTCGGTAAGCTTAGAAGGTATTACCACATCTCCGAGATTCTCGTTGAAGAGTTTCTGAACATGATAACTTGGGGTTCCATACACTCTTGTGTTGTCGAACCAGATGAGGTCCGGCGTCCACTGCGACCAGCCCGGCCTGTTGAACAGGGGCGCGTAAGCCGCCATTATTACGATGTCTGAATTGCGTTCAAGGCCAGTCATCAAAGCCGCTTCCGCCATTGCTGCTTGAAGGGTGTTCCTTGTCCCGGCCGCGTGGGCTGCGTATTCTCCAAGCATGACCTTTGGACCGGATCTGTCGTACTTGTCGTATCTATCTGTGTTCCTTAAGATCCATTCCGGAACGGCATACATGTGCTCATCAAGAATTTCGACACCGTTCTCTCTTGCCCATCTCCATGCCCTGTTGAATGAAGCTCCTTCATATGAAGGCGGGCCGCTGAAAACAATTATGATTTCAGGATACTTCGCTTTGACAGCATCTCTGAACATCGGGAAGCGATCATGATATTCCGTGCCCCAATTCTCGTTTCCTATACCAATATACTTGACGTTGAAGGGCTCGGGATGACCAAGCTCGACACGCTTTGAACCCCAGAGTGAATTCTTTGGCCCATTTGCAAACTCTATGAAGTCAAGAACATTTTCAATCCATTCGTCCATCTCATCAATTGGGCAGTACTCGGCTCCCCGAACCTGACAGGACATGCCCGAGTTGAAGATTGGTATTGGCTCTGCTTCCAGGTGTTCCGACAGGAGGAGATATTCGAAGAATCCGATGCCGTATGACTGGTGATAGCCCCAGAGGTTGTAGTTTGCCTTCCTCTCTTCTACCGGTCCGATTGTATCCTTCCATCGATAGGCGTTCTCCAGGCTGTCGCCTTCAACGAGGCAGCCGCCCGGAAACCTTACGAAACCAGGCTTAAGTTCTTCAAGCATCTTTAGAAGATCTATCCTCATGCCGTTCCAGTTCTCTTCAGGAAAAAGCGAAATCATGTCCAGGCAGACCTCGCCGGCCCCTCTCAATATAAGTAAAAGCCTGCCGTTATCGCAGTCTTCGGTGATCTCAAATTCTACCGAATACTTCTCCCACTCAGCGCCGAAAGCCGACGCGAGGCTAGCTTCATCGATTGTGTTGCCCTTCGCATCCGTCAGTAAAACTGTGATTTCACCGCTGTATTCTGAATTACCTCGAATGAATGCTGAAAACACGTACCGTTTCCCTTCCATCATAGGAATGCCGTCGTAACCGTTGTTGGAAAGCGATACTGATCCGCTATCAGATGCAATAGCAAAACTCAAGTAATGGGGATTGTTCTCATTAAGCGGCAGTTCAGAGTCAATCGAGAAGGTGGCCTGGCAACCGGTTTCAAAGTCTGCAAACCAGCCTTCGAGAGGATCTTTGTGTTCGAAGGATCGATTTCTTATAAATTCAGCGTATAGACCGCCATCTACTGCATGGTTTATGTCTTCGAAGAATACGCCGTATAGGAAGGGACTTATCTCGGGACCGGGATTGCTGGGATCTATTGTCAGCACATGACCGGCATTCACAACAAGAGTTTCCGGAATAAAAATCATCATGAGAACAAAGGTCAATAAAATGGAGGCTTTTTTCATTTAGATCACTCCATTCATTGCCCGAGAACAAGGGTGAATTCATTCTTCTCACCCTTCTTAACGTCAATAATGAATGTCTCTGACAGCGCTCCGCTTTCCACCGAGACCTCGTACTTACCGGCAAAACCGTTGAAAGCCACTTTGCCAGAAATATCCGTCTCGAGACGGACAGAGGTTTTCCATTCTTCGTGAATAAGCCTCTTCAACTCATCAAAGATCGGTTTTATCGAGAGATCGTCGCGCAGAAATCCGCTGCCTGACTGCCACGCCCTATAGAAATTCCAGTACGTTATTGCCTCGACCGCCGGATGGCTGAAGAAGACTTTGTAGAATATCCTGGCGATCTCGGCCTGTATCTCTTCGGCCTCACTTATAGAGACGTCGAAAGCATCTATCACGGCGGGAAGAGGAATCTGAAACTCCGATATATGAATAGGTTTCCCCAGCTGAGCCAACTCGTCAATTGCAAGATATATGCTTTCCAAGGATCGCAGCTGACCAAGTAGATCCTGAGCAGTGAAAATATGCGCTTCGGCCCCAATCACATCTATGGGAGTTCCTTCATTTGTGAGTTGGCCGGCTCTCGAAATGAAGGCTCGCCTGGTCCGCTCATTCACCAACACTCCGTATTCGTTTAGTACTGTAATGGCGTCGGGATCAATTTCCTTAACGATTCTAAACGACTCGGCAATATAGTCCGAACCTATCGAGTCGAACCAGGGTTGAACAATAGGCTCATTAACGACATCCCAGTACTGGATGAGATCCTTGAACTCTTCGACTTCCCTGGTGACTCTCGAAAAGAGATATTCCCGTACCTCTGCCCATTGACCGAGCTTTCCTTTCACTTCTATCCAGGCGGGGACGCCGACGCTCGGCGGATTCCCCCACACAAGTGTGTGCCCCTTAACCGGCACTTCGTTTTCACTCAGCCACTGTGCAATCTTCTCAGAGGCTTCGGCCAAGCGAATTCTTCCTTCTGTGGACTCATAGTCTGCCCAGTAAAAGGAGGGAAGAGTAGCGAAGTTGAAAAGCTCAAGATACAAACGCTTATATTCCTGGAGATCTTCCTCAGGCAGTGGCCTGATCCCGAATCTCCTTCCGCGGTTGTAACTGGTTTGAGCGTAAGCGTAAAGCAGGTATTCGGGAGCATTTCCGAAGTAGAACTCATGTGAAAGTTGCCTGGCGGACACCGAAATGTTCTCCGATTTCTCTCCATCTCTATCTATGATTTCTATTTCAACCTGTACTTTTCTATCGGTCTCTATCCTTTCTTCGAAAGTGCTTACATCGATATCGATAGGCAAGACACGACCTCCAAAAGATAGACTGCAAACAAGAAAGCCCAAGATTATTAGCAGACAAGCTCTTGAGGTCATTGCCGACTCTTCTTCTCCTATTCTCCGAAAAGACTTCAGTGTTTTTGACATGGCATCTACTCCTTTCCAAGAGATCCCAGGGAGATTCCTTTCATCAAGTATCTGTGGAATGCGATGAAGATTATCAAAGACGGGGCTACTGAGAAGAAAGCGCCCGCCATCATTGGTCCTATTCCTCTATAAGGATCTCCCCACCCCGCGCTGAATCTTATCAGTGCTATAGGCAATGTGAATTTATCTGACTTGCTCAAGATCAACAGCGGCCATAGAAAGCTGTTCCAGGAACCAAGAAACGTCATGAGAGAAAGCACGAGCATCGCGGGCTTGATGTAAGGAATCACTATGCTTATCAGAAACCTTAACTTGGAACACCCATCTATCCACGCGGCATCCTCCAGCTCTTTGGGTATGTCGAGCATGTACTGCCTTAAGAGAAATACCCCGAATGTTCCCCCAAGGCCGGGCAATATCAGGGAAAGGTAAGAATTAGATAATCCCATACCATTTATTATGAAGAAATGAGGTATTAGAAAGAGAACGGCAGGGAAGGCCAGGACAGCGACATAAATCCAAAAGATGAGCATACGTCCTCTAAATCTCAATCGAGACAGCGCATAAGCGGCCGGGATTGAGAGAACCAGCGTTGCAAGAGTGGAGCTCACCGCCACAATCACGCTATTGAGAGTTGCTTTGATCAGTGAAAGGCCCCCTGAGGG
>DSBT01000114.1 GCA_011045915.1 Mesotoga infera | reverse complement strand
CTGCAGGCCAGGGGAGGCCCTTCACATTCAAGACTCCAGGTGATCTTGCCTCTCTCTGCTCCCCAGAGCCATTTGATGATAACGCTGCCAGACTTCTCTCCAGCAACGGGAGAGAACTCCTCTTCTTCCACAACGACGCTTCCGATTACGGAATCCCAGACCATGTTATCTTCATCCACGAGGGCAACGGTAGAGAATTCTGACCCAGAAGAGATTATCTTCCAGTTCAGTCTTATTCTATGTTGGCCAAGTTCAACAAGCTTCTCAACCGCTTCGGAAAAGTCGTCCTGGTCAGCAGAAGGAATTGAAGAGAGAAGAACTACGGATGCAAAAGAAGGATCTGTGATGTCTATCTGGAAAAGCCGAACGGAATCGGGATCAGTAAGCAGTTCAACCGTCTCCTTAAGGTCGTTATCATCGGCTATCGTTCCATGGTAATCCCAAGAGATCAGTTCCAACGAATTTGAGAACAACTGATTCTACTTATCTGAAACAGCTTCAACGTAATTTCTAACGTTCTCGGGAGTCTTTTAGGGTTTGAAACACCCGGCAAAGGCCGTAAGAACGATTAACGCCGCCACAGCCCCAAAGAAGTATCTCTTCATACCAAACGCCTCCTATATGCCGATAATCTTTCTCGTATTTAGTCTACCATTACTCCGTTCATTCTGCTTCTCAATTGCCGAGTCTGTATAAGGTGATCATCATGACCTTCACATAATCCATAACTCTCATGAAAAGACAATATGATGATTCTTGTCAATCCTCTTTTGCATCCCTGCCATAGAATATCTTTGTTCATCAGAACAGGGAGTGTCGAAGATCGGCTTGCAGGATCATCAAACAAGGAAGCAGCAGACTTTGAAGTTCGCTCTCTAGACTTCTTCAACCTCATATATCTCATCATAAAACAAACATCGACCGCAATGACTGTCGATTTTTGCTGCGTTGTGAAGAGAGAAGCATACTATCCATTCGCTTTCACATGAACGCAAATCTTTCAAACAGACCTACCTCTCTCAACTTTTATTGCTTTTCTTGTCAAAAGTCGAATAGAATTCAAGTATGAAGAATCCAGCGCTGAAAGTAGCTTTTCTATATATATTGTTCGGAATCCTATGGATACTGTTGTCGGATATGGTTGTAGACTGGATGTTCGTTGAGAGAAGCACCTCAACGCACGCACAGACTTACAAGGGTTGGGCCTTCGTCCTTTTCAGCGGTCTTCTATTCTACTTTCTTATTTACCGTGAGTTCAAAGAGAAAAACAAGACACAACTCGAACTGGCAAAACAGAAAGACTTTTCCGACGCAGTTCTCGACACGGCAGGAGTTTTCGTTGCGGTCTTTGATAGTGAAGGAAGGATTGTCTTCACTAACGAGACGTTCGAGGAGACTCTTGCACTCAAATCGGAAGATATTGCGGGAAAGGCGTGTTCCGAGGTTTTCGCGAACCCTGATCTAGCATACTGGATAAAAAATACCTCAAGCAAGTTAGCTGATGACGAGGTGGAGAACTTCTACGAAGCTGATTT
>DSBT01000113.1 GCA_011045915.1 Mesotoga infera | reverse complement strand
TCCAGGATTCTGGAATCTCTATCTTCTTCAGTGCCTCAATACCGCTATCTACTGCCTTGTAGTTCATCTGTACAACCTTCTCACCTTTGGTACCGTAGGACTTAACTATTGCGTCCTTCAAATACTTTATGGCATCTTCTATTGGAACAACATTTGCGAGTTTGAAAAAGGCAGACTGCATTATCGTATTTATTCTTGTACCAAGTCCTATCTCCATAGCGATCTTCGTAGCATCGATCGTGTAAAACTCTATCTCGTTTTCAGCAAGGTATCTTTTCATGCCTCCAGGGAGATTCTTGTCGAGTTCTTCAGAATCCCAACTAGTATTGAGAACGAACGTTCCGCCTTTCTTAAGTCCTTCAAGCAATTCATACTGATACACATAGGACTGCTTGTGACAAGCAACATAGTCAGCTTCATCAATGAGGTATGTAGACTTTATCGGTTTCTTTCCGAACCTCAGATGCGAAATCGTTACGCCTCCAGACTTCTTCGAATCATATGCGAAGTATCCTTGTGCATACATATCGGTATGATCGCCAATTATCTTAATTGCGTCTTTATTAGCTCCAACGGTGCCGTCTGAACCCAGTCCCCAGAACTTGCAGCGTATTGTCTCCTCTGGAGCAGCATTTATCTTTTCCTTGATTTCTAGAGAAGTGTTTGTCACATCGTCAACAATACCTATTGTGAAGTGATCTTTCGGTGACGAAAGCTTCAAATTGTCAAATACGGCCTTTATCTGAGAAGGAGTTGTGTCCTTAGAACCTAGTCCATATCTGCCACCGAAGATCTCAGGAGCATTCTTATCTCCATAGAAGAGAGTCTTGACATCTTCGTAGAGAGGTTCTCCAAGAGAACCGGGCTCTTTTGTTCTATCAAGAACGGCTATTCTCTTCACCGACTTCGGAAGGACGTCAAGTAAGTACTTTGCTGCGAACGGTCTGTAGAGATGAACCTTGATGACTCCTACCTTCTCGCCCTTCTTCATCAAGTAATCAATGGTCTCCTCTATCGTATCGGTTACAGAACCCATAGCAATAATCACGTGCTCCGCATCGGAATCACCGTAGTAAACAAAAGGTTTGTACTCTCTGCCGGTTAGCTTAGAGATCTCCTTCATATATTCGGCAACGATGTCAGGAACTGCATCATAGAACCTGTTTGAAGCTTCCTTCGCCTGGAAGTAGATATCGGGATTCTGTGCCGTTCCCATGGTCTTTGGATGATCGGGATTTAAAGCCCTGTCTTTGAACTCCTTTAGCGCTTCATAATCGAGAAGCCCCTTAAGGTCTTCATAATCCATAACCTCAATCTTCTGAACTTCACTCGATGTTCTAAACCCATCAAAGAAATGAAGGAAAGGAACTCTTGACTTAATCGCCGAGAGGTGAGCCACAGAACCTAGATCCATTACTTCCTGAACACCTCCCGAAGCTAGAAGAGCAAATCCAGTCTGTCTTGTAGCCATAACGTCAGAGTGGTCTCCAAAAATCGAAAGAGCGTGGCCGGCAACTGCTCTAGCACTGACGTGGAATACACCGGGCAAGAGTTCTCCGGCAATCTTATACATGTTCGGAATCATCAATAATAATCCCTGCGATGCTGTGAAAGTTGTTGTAAGAGCGCCTGCAACAAGTGATCCGTGGACTGCGCCGGCTGCGCCTGCTTCTGACTGCATTTCTATTACGTCAACTGGTTGTCCAAAGATATTCTTCATTCCATTCGCTGCCCACGCATCCGCAAGCTCAGCCATCGATGAGGAAGGGGTAATAGGGTAAATAGCCGCAACTTCCGTGAAAGCATAAGCAACATGGGCGGCAGCAGTGTTACCGTCCATTGTCTTCATTACTCGTGCCATTTTGAACCTCCTGTAATCCTCGAATTATTTTTGATCTATCTAGCATTACATAAAAAAATCTGATAAGACCTGAGTCTTCAGTTACATTATAGAACATCTTCCCAAAGCTTTCACAGATCTGACTTTTCAATTTGGCAAATCGATACTACTGCCTGCAAGCTTCAGGTTTCTCTTTCCACCTTACTGAATCACAGTTAGATTCAGAAAATCGAGGAGAAAAGTTGGGATTTCCTGACGTTGAGCATAAATCTGCCGGTTTTGCAGGGGAATGGCTTATTTCATAAAAGTTATCAAGAGAGGATCGGAGATTCCAGAAGCTCCATGAAGGTAAATCATCTACTTTGAACTATCTGGCAGATCAGCGTCTATGTCTAATTTCAGACTGAATTCTCAATTAAGATCTGTTCTATGTAGCCAATCAATAATATCGTCTCTCTCAACGCACTTTGGAAGATTGTGAAGAGCTTCTAAAATGCTTGGTTTAGAAAAATCAACTCCCATGAGACCTTGTCTCAAATGCTCAATGAAATCAACATCCATCGAATCGGAGTAGATCGCCACATCAGCGATTGACCCCTTTCTGGATGTAAATAGTATCTCTATTCCCCCCCAGGAAAACCTATGACCGATTCTGAAGTTGAATTCCGGACTCCTTCCAAGAAGCCATTCTTTTGAGGAATACTTATCATAGAGTCTAGACACGTCTGTTGAAAGCGCCAGTCTTTCGAAGTCAAGAACGTTGTCTATGTGACCGTATTCTTCGATGAAGCCCATGTACATCGCCTTTTTCATTTTCTCAATGGTCAAGTCCGGTTTCAACTCCTTGAGATTCACAATCCTTGATACGACAGACTTCACTCCTTTTGATTCTATCTTTTCTTTGGAAACGTTCAGATACTCAGATAGTTTTCCTGTGTCTACGTCGATCAGAATTGTGCCGTGATGATAGGATGCGTACTGTCCATGATAAAAGGCGTTTCCGGAGAATTTTTTCCCCTCGGCGAGTATGTCATTTCGACCGCTAAAATGGGCATCGACTCCGATCTCCTTTACGGCGTCAACAATTACCGAGAGTTGCCTGTGAAGGTTGTACTTTCTCTTAGGCAATAGAAAGGTGAAGTTCAAGTTTCCAAGATCGTGAAAGACAGCCCCGCCCCCCGAAAGTCTTCTTGCCAACTTTCCATTATCCCTTTCAAGGTTGTCGAGTCTGCACTCTTGCCACGCATTTTGATTTCTGCCTATAACGACCGTGTTTTCATTTTGCCATAGGTAGAGAACGATGCTCTCACTGGCAAATGAATTCAGGAGATACTCTTCGACGGCCAGATTTAACCAAGGATCATAAGAGCTTGACTCAATGAACTTAGTACTGTATATACTATCTACCCCCAACGCCAAGGCTATCCGTCTCTCTTCTAACGTACATGTAATTGGACCCCGTAAGATAGCTTCTTGGATCTCTACATTGATCTCTCGAATCAATAATCTCAAAGTGAAGATGAGGTCCTGTCGACCTCCCCGTCTCTCCCACTCTACCGATCAACTCTCCCCTTGAAACTCTTTGCCCAACATAGACACTTATATGATTCAGGTGAGCATACCTCGTTTTAGTACCGTCATAGTGTTGAATTACTATATTCAGCCCATACCCGCCGTTCTCCTGAGCCTCAATTATCGTCCCTTCCTTTGCAGCAAACACGGGAGCATCTCTCTGTACTGCTATGTCCATACCTGAATGAAAGGTAGAGACTCCTGTGAACGGGTCCTTCCGCCAACCAAACTCCGAAGAAATCTTCCCGTACACTGGCCAGGTAAACTGTGTTCCGGGATTCGCGTTACTGCAAACACTTATTGATTCAAGCGGAACAAAAAGTCTCTGACCGGGATAAATAACTGAATTGCAACTCAGGTTGTTCGCAGCAATTAGGTGTTCTGCAAGCGCAAAGAAGAGTTTGGCAATATAATCGATGGAATCACCGTACTGAACCTCGTAGAAGAAGCCGTTTCCTGTAGGGAGATAAATGAATTCACCCGGTTCAAGATTTCGAGGATCGTCTATGCAGTTCAAGTCCAGCACGGTGCTGATCCTCAAATTGTAATCCCTAATGATATTGAAAAGCCTATCTCCGGGTCTAACCAGATATCTTATAGATCCAACTCCGAAAGCACTTACCATAAAGAAAGCAACACAAAGAGACAAGAGAACCTTAGCCTTCATCTGAAACCCCCAAACCATCGTTTTTTTGATCCGCTAAATAAGAAATCGAACTAATCGAACTAATAGTAACCTTAATGATATCACAGCGAATATCCTTAAAAGAAGCTTATTACAAACAGGTCCCAGATCGAATACCAGAAATTTCGCCATGTCTACAGATTTCGAAGATCACTTCTTGATGCAATTATTGATTTGCTGCTTCTTGCAAGCAACTATATTCAGTTTATCTTTCTCCTTCAAAGAACGGAATATCGCCAAGATAATCCCCTGTCTTCCTCAAACCATCAACCCTGATAAAAGCCCCTTTCTCAGTCTCAACCTTTCTCAGCTGATCTCCCCTCCTCCAGCTGCCTCTTTCGTCTTTTGTGATCGAGCAAAATACAAACACATCACACTTCTTCATTATCTCTTCACGCGTCCATTCTTCACCATATTCGTGGGTCTCCCCAATGTTCGGATGAATGAGCGCTGCTTCTATTAGCCAGGTTCCGTTTCTGTCTGAATAACTCGCAGCAGAAATCCAGTAATCTATCTTCTCAAACATGGTCATTACCTCCCTATTTCAGGATACAAAAGTTTCCGCGATTTCTGCTACTCTTGAGGAGAGAGGATCTCTTTGGAGGTGAACAAAGTGACTTTCGTTAATGACACCTCACGGTCACCAAGAGCACAGGTGAGACCTATAGCAATTGAAAGAGTCGAGCTGGCGGGTTTTTTAAGAAGATATCAAGATCTAGTTAAATCGACCAGTCTCCCTCTTCAATATGATTATCTTGAATCTAGCGGCAGAATTGATAACTTCAGAAAGGCTGTTGGAAGCGTTGAAGGAGATTTCACAGGCTGGTTTTTCAATGATTCCGATATTTATAAGTGGATAGAAGCAGCCTCATATTCACTTTCGTATAACGAGGATTCCGAGATTAGGACGAGAATAGAAACTCTGATAACCCTTATAGAGAGTGTTCAGAAGAAAAGTGAAGGAGGTTACGTAAACACTTACTTCACAGGCGAAAAAGCATCGGAGAGATGGAAAGACTTGAAGAGCATGCATGAGCTCTACTGCGCAGGTCATCTTATTCAGGCAGGAATAGTCTACAAAAGAGTTACCGGCAATGAATCTCTCTTCAACGTATGTGTAAAAGTGGCCGACAACATCCTGAAAGCTTTTCCCGATGATGATTGTGAAGTGGCTACCGGACATCCGGAACTGGAAATGGCAATGATCGAACTGCACCGTGAGACTGGAAGTCGCAATTATCTGGGATTTGTCCAAAGGCTCATTGACAATCGAGGAAAGGGTTACGTCGGTGGTGATGAATATCATATCGACCACGTATCTTTCAGAGATCTTAAGGAACTCGTGGGGCACGCGGTTAGGATGCTTTATTTGCTGACTGGAGCGGCCGACGTATTTCTCGAAACAGGCGACGAGACTCTTCTCGCCGTTCTCGAAAGGCTGTGGATAGATATGACATCAAGAAAAATGTACATTACAGGCGGAGCTGGATCAAGATATGAAGGAGAGGCTTTCGGAGAAGCATATGAGCTGCCAAGCAGGAGAGCCTATTCTGAAACATGTGCCGCGATTGCAAATGTTTTCTGGAACTGGCGAATGTATATGATAGCTGGTGATGCGAAGTACCTCGATGTACTTGAAAGGTCTTTATATAATAGTGTCTTGTCGGGAATCTCTCTTGACGGAAGACGCTACTTCTATGTCAACCCACTTGAAGACATCGGCAACCACAACAGAGAGGAATGGTTTGAGTGTGCCTGTTGTCCCCCAAACATTGCCAGGCTTCTCACCTCATTCGGTGGTTATCTTTACGGCACAACACTCGATGAGATAAGAGTCAATTTCTATGAAGCAAGTAAAGCGTCCATTCCTTTCCGAGACGGAGAGGTGTCAATCGTTCAAAAGACAGCCTACCCTCATTCTGAAGAAATAAATCTCTTGATTTCTACAGATCTTGATACCAATCTCTCCATTCTCCTGAGAATTCCAGAGTGGACAGATGGGGATTTCGCACTTCAAATTGATGGTGTGAAGCAAAAGATAAGACCGGAAAAGGGATTCGTCAGACTTGAAGGAAACTGGAAGGGTAAGACCGAAGTTTCACTGACACTTCCTATGCGAATCCGAATGATGACGGCAAATCCGCTTTTGAGAGAGAATACTGATAAGGTGGCCATCCAAAGAGGTCCGTTAATATATTGTGCAGAAGGCATAGACAATCCCTATTTTGATGTACGAACGTTGTCTGTTCCTTCGAAAAGAAACTTCGAGCTATCCGAGAGTGACGCTCTGGATGGGAATCCAGTTGTTATTAGTGGTAAGGGAATAGCTTATGATCTTGATGACTGGGATAAGAAACTATACAATCCTCTTGGTTCAGTCAAGAGCAAGGGCAAGAATGTTAGATTTTCTCTCATTCCCTACTACACTTGGAATAACAGAGGAAATTCACCGATGTGTGTATGGCTTCATGTCCATTAGAAACTCCTTGCAGGAGTCTAGTTGTCATTTTCGTTCATAATCAGTGATATTGAGAGGTTATATGAGAGTTCTTGACTGTTTCATAAGGAGATCGAAAAGATGGGAAAGAATAGTGACAACAATTCTATTGGCGTGTTCCGCTTAGGAATTGCCTTAGCTGTAGTGCTGTTGTTTACGTCAACAGTCTGCCTACCATACGAAGGACAGATATTGTTCAACGGGAACAGAATCTATTATGAACTGGAGGAGGCAGAAGGTGAGTTTATCGTAATTGTTGGCGATGGACCTGGTCTCGACAGCTCTTATATGAAAGGTGCTTTCAATCATGGAAAGTTTCTGAGGTACGATCAGTTGGGGAGCGGAATGTCCCAGAACTTATCCTCATTAGATATTACCTTCCAATATTATATTTCGGAACTTGCCGCACTGATTTACACACTGAATGTCGATTCGTTTCATTTGATTGGCCATGGCTTTGGAGGTGCAGTTGCCGTAGGATTAGCTCTCACAAATCCTCCCGGACTGCTTAGTCTTGTAATTGTTAACCCTAGGCTTAACTATCCGGCAATCGATTCGGCCTTGGTCGAAGCTGTAGCCCAGGAGTCGGTGAAAGATCTTGACAAGTTTGAGCTCTTGTTTGGCAGTTCTTCCGAGCCTGAAAGAGAGTCCTCGATCGCTAAGAATTCGATTAACATGGATACATATAATCTCTTCTGGGGTGATGATTCAACCTTCATAAACGGAGTACTGCGTGGCTTTGACTTATCTTGCGGACTCCCCGATATAAATGTACCTGTTCTGGTCTGTGCCGGACTGGAGAGTTTTCCAGGTGTTGTTCACACAGCGACCTATCAAGTAGGGGCCCTCGAAAGTGAATTTGTTACCTTTATGAACAGTGGAAACTTTCCAATGATTGAAGAGCCCACTGCCTTCAAATCGATTGTCGAGGATTTTCACAGAAGGGTAGAGGAGGCCGCAGAAAGCGATTTAAGAAACGAGGCCCACTGTGAAGTCCTTTCGGAGACACCTGGCGAAAGAATTTTCAGGCTACAAGACTCGGAAAGAACCCTGGTCATGCAAGTTGGGGATGACTTTACTGTTATGCTTCCTTCAAATCCAGGTGCCGGCTACTTCTGGAGGGTGGAAAGCTTCGATGAAGATGTACTGAGACTCATTTCGGATCCATTTTATGAAGAACCGAAAGAAGCCGGTAGCGGCTATGATGTCTTCGGCTTCAGAGTCGTTGGCTCAGGGTCTTCTCCTCTAGTCTTTTCCTTTGGTTCTTCATGGGACATTGTTCCAATGAAAAGCTGTTCTATGCTTGTTCAGGTTGAGGAGTATTTTGTTGACCCCCTTATCATCCATGCGTCAGACTCGGGAAAGACTTTCATTGTTGGGCTTAATGAACCAATCGAAGTAGTTCTCGAATCTACAGTCAGTTCCAACCTCAGCTGGCGTATAGCGTTGACAACTCCTGGGATAGTTCGGCAGCCTAAGGAAAGTGAAAGTAGAGTCTTTGAAGACTCTTCAGGTCTGGCAAGAAAGATTGAGAAGGTCTACTACTTTGAAGGAATGAACTACGGAGAGGCTACTCTAGAATTTGCCTACGGAAGCCCATGGGACGACGTGCCCCCTGAAAAAACCTTCGAAGCCACATTGATCGTTACCGAGCCATTTAGGGAAGTTGCCATCATTCAGGACTCAGATAATGGGAGAGAAATTGAAATTGGAAACAATCAGACCATAATAATAAAGCTTAAGAAGGCCCTTGCCACGGATGGCGAATGGAAAATCTCTCCTTCGAATACGAAATTTCATCTTATTCAAGAACCCTATGAAGAAGAGTATTCGAAAGTCTCGTATTCTGTATTCCGCTTGAGACCCACCGAACTCGGAGAATCTCAACTTGAGTTTTACTATATTGAGAATGAATCTAATGAACAGCCTGTGGGCACTTTCACGATCACCATACAGACAAATGAAACCATGAATCATTCGAGAGTACCACTTCAATAAAGTAATACCAAATAGCACAAAAGCGCTTGTAAGCAACGCAGGAAAAGTCTTTCACAAAACGACCGACGGTGTTCACCTCTGTCAAGCAATCATTGAGACTGTAGTGAAATCTCTTCAAAAACCACTCTATAACCGCTACCTTTTGGGCTGCAGCAGTATGGCCCTACCATAACAGGAAGCTTCCCGTCGTCTTCCAGTAACCTTGCAAGTCTTAATTGAACCCATTCGTTCTGCCAAGCATAAACGGAATAATCGGGACCTTTCCTGTCAACTCGTACTCTTAGGCTTTTCGTCTCAGCCGGAACATTTTGAGTTGACCAGTCCGAGTAACCTGAATTAGTTACAACGGCTCCCAGTCGGGCAGGATAAGACCCCTCGAATTCAACAGAACTCTTAAGCCAACAAGAAGGAGAGACTCTTACCATAACTCCAGCCTGATCATACTGGTTCGCAGGAGAGAATTTGGCTCCGACAACCAGAGAAAAATCGCCTGCGAGAGAAAGAAACAGAAAATGCCCGTTGTCATTTCGAAACCCATAATGTGTTCGCTGCCAGAAATCTGTCGGAGAATCTGGCCTGACGATCAGATTCCCGTCCTCCAATTCCCAATGTTCTGGCTCGTTGAACCATGTGAAACGCCTAATTGTTTCTGCATTGAAGTAGGACAAATTTATTACCTCCGCAAGTTTGGTTTCCTAGATTATATCGCGCGAGCTAATCAAATATCAGTCCTTAAGTATATAATTGTTCTGAGTAATCAGAGCTTCCCAATGTTTTTTGTGATCCTGCAATACAGTTTGGCCATTAAGAATAGCAAATGTTGCAGATGCGTTTTTCCCCTATCGTGTCGTTTTAAACCCTTTCCTAAGACTGTCAGTGCCGCCTGAAAAAAGCCAGGTGTCAGAGCTAGCGAAGAAAGTTGTCAAAGCTATAGAGATTTGATTGATTGTCCAACAGGGGCTCAAGAGCAGACCAAATCGGACCATATTTCATGAAAGAATCAACAGAAGAATTCATCCGTTTGTCGAGGTGAGTTATGTACTGGAAATATGCAATCAAAAGAGTTCTATACGGACTATTGATGTATGCAATTCTGATCTTCATTTTTTCGGCTCTATTCAATACTGTCATGGAACAGACGTTGAGAGCGCAGATCGAAGAGCAAATCAGGGGCGAGACGATGCGAATGACGAGTCTCAATGAAAGTCAACTTGAGAACTACGTCATAAATCGGAGAAACGATCTATATTCTCTTTATCGCCTGAGCAAACCTGTTGCTGAGAGAATAATGTGGAGAACATGGGACACGTTAACTCTGAATCTCGGAAATTCCACGATAATTAGGTCTTCAAAAGGCAGCAGAAGTGTGTGGGATGTCGTTTCAGAAGCAATTCCCAAGACTCTTCTACTCTTTTCCGTAGCGATGCTCGTAGACATTTTTCTAGGTCTTCTTCTGGGACTGAAAAAGGCTCAAAAGGCCGGCGGAGTCTTGGACAAAAGCACTTCAGTTGGAACCATGGTGGTTTTTGGCATGCCCTCCTGGTGGTTGGGGATGATCATGATCATGTTCTTTGCCTACGGAGTGAAGATCTTTCCTTCTGGCGGGCTGCATTCCACACCCCCTCCAGAAGGCATATCATATTTCTTCGACCTTCTTTATCATCTTGCTCTGCCGGTACTTACACTTGTTGTTATTGGATTCTGGGGGCGCGCCTTTCTTACACGAAACATAGTCCTTGGAGTTCTTCAGGACGACTACATAATGGCAGCAAGGGCAAGGGGTATTCCCGAAAGAAAGGTATTATACGGCCACACG
>DSBT01000112.1 GCA_011045915.1 Mesotoga infera | reverse complement strand
GAGGGAATCAATTACTGGGGCAACTGGGAGATATTCAATAGACTGGCACTGTTAAGAAATTCTAAGGCGAAAGAACTATGGAAGGAATACTGTCTGCCTCTGGAGCTGGACTTATTGCTGCACCGGGGGAAGATGTCAGAAGAAGTCCTTACGAGTCAAGCCTTCGAAAAGAGCTGGAATATTGCAAGGAAGATGACTTCTCTACTTAGAGAGGAGAAAGAAGATGTTGGGTTCTTTGACAGGAACTACTGGAATAGGCATAACAAGAAACTTCAACAGCTCAAGCAAAGGAATTTCAGGAAGGAGCTTCCTACCTAAAGAAGGGGTTTTCTCTCAAGATAACTTGTGCAGTTGCTTCCGGTCCGTGGCCCGGGAAAACCCGCAGACAGGGAAGTTCATTGAAAAGTCGCCTGAGTTGCTGTATGCTTTTCTGCATTTCGATTTCATTTCCACCTGGAAGATCGGTTCTTCCAATGGAATTAGAAAAGACCGTATCTCCGGAAAACAATTGCTTTTCGCCATAGAGGAAGCAGCAAGAACCCTCTGTGTGCCCTGGAGTATGCAAGCACTTCCACTGACCATCAAGAATCTCGGGTGTCCATATCTTAGCTTCTTCCAGTAGCAGCACCTCTTTTCCGAAAATATTCAGAAGACTTTTCTCTGGATCAATCAACATATCTCTATCCAGCTCGTGGATAACGATCTCATCTGAGATTATTTTATCGAGATCAAAGATGTGATCAGCGTGACCGTGAGTTAGCAGAATACGCACTTGCTTACTTCCTACAAAAGGGAGAAGTTCAGAAGAAACTCCCCATCCCGGATCGATAATGGTCACCCTGTCCGTTTCCTCCACCACGTAGCAATTCTCATCCATAGCTCTAGATAAAAACCTCTTAACTTCCATCACCTACAACACCTCTCTCAGATATCACTAACACTCCATTTCAAATGATTAAAGAAGTAGCGAAGGGAAAATGATCCTGAAGATAAGCTTTCTCAGGCAGAAAAGCTTCAGGTCAATTACTCTCATCTCTTAAGACTCCTCAAGATGGCCGTAATCATGCATTATCCCGATTTTACCAGAAAGCCGGTCGCGTGATAGAATACTGAGGGGAAGAGGAGTTGGATTTGAAGAATTCTAGAGTTTGCGGTCTGGCCTTAAGGTTTAACTATGATGATCCCGAGAGTTTTAGGTCTGAGCTGAGGGCTATTCTTGATGAAGAGGATCTCTCGAGAGAAGATATCGGAGTATTGGTAGCTCTCGACTTTGCATACTCTCAGACATTCGACGAGACGGGTGTATTTGACTTCTCCGATGTGGAAAGTGAACTTCTGGCAGAAGGAATATACTCTCTTGCGTATTTTTTTGCCAGGAATTCAGAGGACAAGATTGCTTACCTTGTTTCTAAGCTTGCAGTGGATCTAATTGCAGAGGAATGTGGAAAGGAACAGGAAATCAACCTCAAGATACTCCATATGATGACTTCATTTGAAATGGGCTTCGGAGACGAAACACTCTCGCTTTTTGCCGAACTCGTGAAGCTGGAGGAGTATGTACCGACCCAGAAGCGCTTTGAATACTACAATGATCTTGGTCTGGTCTCGACTCAGCTCCAGACCGGTGACAATCCATGGAAATTCTATGAGAGAGCAAAAGAAGTTGCAGAATCACCGGTAAGAATGCTAATGGTTCAGCTGAACATGATCGACTATCTCTACTCGAAGAACAGATTTGCTGAGGCAATAAAGCTTCTTGATCAGGTCGAAGGATGCAATGTGGTTTCAATAAACGGGTACAAGCTCATGATTAACTTGAAGATTCTCCTTCAAATGAATGACCTCAGCAGAGCGGCAGTTATTGCCGAACAACTTGAATCGCTCATAAACTCTCATATCGAATGGACAGACATCGCAGTATCATACATTTTTCTTGGGCACTTCTACGTGAAAAGCGGCAACATCTCCAGAGCGGAGAACTATCTCAATCAACTCAAGTCTCTTCCGGATGAATCTATGACCAGTTATATCAAGGGAGAAACACTGATTCTTGAAGCGTCAATAATGCAGGTTAAGGGAGAGCACTTTAAAGCTCTAGAGAATTCAGTTGGCGCATTCGAGTCACTTACTCTCTATAGTACAACTTCTCCCCATTTGAAGGACTTCGTGAACAACCTTTTCGAGAGCATCTCTTCAGTGTTCCGTCAGCTTATTAGAGAGTTAAGGCTTAAGGATGACTATACTGCTCTCCATACTCTTCGCGTCCTCAAAATTTGCTATGAGTTCGGAAAGGAACTTGATCTTGAGAAGATCGATCTTTTCAATCTTTCAATCGGCGCGATGCTACACGATTATGGAAAGGTCGACATTCCTTTCAATACGTTGAATAAGCCGTCATCTTTGACCGAAGAAGAGTTTACGGAGATAATGAGACACCCGGTATATGGCGAACGCTACCTGAGTGATCTGAATTTTCCGAAGGCAGTAAGAGATATTGTTAGGCATCATCACGAGAGAATAGACGGGAATGGCTATCCCGACGGCCTGAAGGGAGACGAAATCCACACGCTTGTCCAAATAGTTGCAGCGGCCGACGTCTTCGATGCACTGACGACCGACAGACCGTACAGAAAGGCCATAACGAAAGCAAGAGCGCTAGAGTACCTAGAAGAAAAAGGCGACCAATTGATCTCAAAAGGTCTCCTCACAAGATTCATAGAATTCTCTCAGCGCAAAGAAATAAGTGTCAAAGAAGAAGAAATAACTGTATTGTGGCGTTCAATAATCTCCGAGCTTTTCAAATGAATCGGAACAATGTCAACTCGAATAAAATCAATAACCTTCGGGAATTTTCCAGAGTCCAGGTCCGCCGTCAACGGTAATCTCGTCCTCGGGGATCTTCCATAGGCCTGGTCCTGCAAAGGCAAAGGTACCAAAAGCAACAAGTCCTATAAGTAAAATCGCAACAATTTTCTTCATAATCGAAAACCTCCCATAATCCCAATAGAGTGCAAAAGAGTCGATCAAT
>DSBT01000111.1 GCA_011045915.1 Mesotoga infera | reverse complement strand
TACTGATTACAATTATATAGGTTCAAGTTACAAAAGTGTCAGGTCATTCGGCGACTGTGGATCTCTTCTTCGCTGCTAGAATTGTCGCAAAGGGGGCCTGTATGGAGAAGCGTTTACCTATTCTGGAACATGATTATGAAAGACCTGCCGTAATAGAACCAACGAAAGTAATCTCTTCGATCTCCGAGATGCCGGAGAGAGCGGTGATTCTCTTTTATCAGGGCGTGATAGAGACTCTCTTGAATAAGGGTCTTCTGAAAAAGATCGTTGACAGGAGAAGCGAGGTCGGGCTGTATCCCGTCTATGAGATCGAGTACAAAGGGGTCAAAGTTGCGATCTTGAATCCCGGACTTGGAGCGCCGTCGGCGGCTGGCTTCTATGAGGAGCTCATCGTCCTTGGAGTTAGGAAGACAAAAGCCTGCGGCTCATGCGGAGTGTTGAAGAGGAATATCCCGAGGGGAGAGATTATCGTCGTTCAATCTGCCATCAGGGATGAGGGAACCTCGTATCATTACCTGGAGCCTTTCCGCGAAATCGCTGTCGATACAGAGGTGCTCGAGAAGATAGAAGACGCATTGGTAGCTTTGTCGATTCCATATATCAAGGGAAAGACATGGACAACCGACGCCTTCTACAGAGAGACGAAGAAGATAGTCAAGGAGAGAATCGATGGGGGCTGTATAACCGTCGAAATGGAGGCTTCGGCCCTTATGGCCGTCTCGAAGTTCAGAAATGTCGTCTTTGGGCAGCTGCTGTCCTCGGGAGACGACGTCAGCGGCGAGGAGTGGGATAGAAGATTTCATCCCGAGGCCTCAAACCACAAAGAACGGGTTTTCTGGGCGGCTCTCGAGTGCTGCCTGAAATTATAGATCTTTTGCCGGTCAAGTCTTTCGCTGTGAACGGTGGCAAGCTAAAAGGGTGATAGCATGTTCGAACCGATCAGAATTTCTGCAAGAGAACACTCAAGTGCGGTAGAGATTCTGGCCGAAGCATTTGAAGATGACCCGATGATCAAATACGTAGTAAGTGAGAAGAGAAGCGAAGTCATTAGGAAGATCTACGGAGTCATGTTCAAGGCTTATTCGGGTAGTAGAAATGCCTATTTCGATTCACCCGATATGAACGGAATGATTCTATGGATTGACTCTGAAGAAGATCCCGGCCTTGGAGCCTGGATTAGGAGTGGAGCCTTGAAAATGCTTACATTTCCGGCAAGGTCACTCAATCGTCTTATGAAGGTCGGCAGGGGAGTCTCGAAGGTTCACAAAGAATGCATAAAGATCACCATCTTCACCTGATTTTCATTGCGGTTTCTCCCGCTTCGCAGGGAAAGGGTATCGGCAGGCGGCTTCTGAGACTTCTTACGCATGAAGCAGATTCAAGAGCTCTCCCCTGTTATCTGGAGACTCAAAACCCTTCAAACCTGAACTTCTACGAATCCTTTGGTTTTTCCATTGTCAGGGAAGTCGAAATATCGTCCGAACTCAAATCCTGGAGCATGATTAGAAATAATGAGAGAAAAATTGTATAAGTGTACCTTTGCACTTACTACCTCTTTTGTTCACAAGTAAGGAGAGAATTAGAACGCTTGAAAATTCAGAGACAAGAAGTGCAGCAGTGAAGATTTTCCTGTAGATGAAGTCTCTCTTTCATTATCAATTTTGCGGGCAGACTGACAGAGGGTAATTGCTAACAGCATCCTTTCTCTTGGTTCTTTGGGAGACACTTCTTCATTCGTTCCTCTACGGCTCTATGTGTGGTATAAACGGTATATCAGAAGATGTTTGTCATAAGTATTGAGGCCGCGCGGTTATGAGATGTTTATCAAGTGAATTCGGTAAAGAGAATTCGTCTTTTCGAGATTAAAAGTGGCCGGTGATATAATTGTGGTGCAAATACCTTAACGTCTAAAAAGGATAGGTGGAGGTGTTGTATGCTTAAAAGAGGGTTTTTACTGGGTGTATTTGTAATTCTGTCGGCTTTGATGCTCGCAGGAATAGTTGGCGCAGTAGCCGAAATTGATAAGTACGGTAACGTTCATACGAATATCCCCATGGAAGCAGTTGTTTACGCCGCTATTGAATCAGGAGACTTGGTCTATGTAACAATGGGCACTACCACAATCATGGTCCCATTCGTAACAACTTATGGTGATGTCGACAGAGGACAGCCTCTTGTAAGATACTCCGATACGCATGTTCTTCTCGCTATCAACTATGGTAATTTTGCTCAGACTTACGGACTAGAGGTCGGAAGGCCTGTTTTCATGGGTCTGGTCGAAAAGGGGGCTTACAAGGATGAGCTGGAGATAAGACATCTTGTGAGAAGCGACGTAAGGGAAGATTACGCGAGCGACGCGGTTTTTGCGAACTTCAGAGAGATTACCCTAGGAGAGATCGCTGCAGCTAAGCTTTATAGATGCTCTCATCCTTCAATTGATGATCCTAGGGCTCCTTATGCGTCGGCTCTTATCGAGCAGGCGGGTATCAAGACAGTCATCAATCTCTCCGATTCAGATGAAGAGCTCACGGCAAATCTTGAATATTCGGAGTACTACAAGTCAATCGGCGAGGCCGGCAACCTAATTAATTTGAACATGGGTGTCGATCCTCTCGCAGACGACTTTGCTAAGAAGCTCGGAGAGGGCCTTAGATTCATGATATCTCACGAACCGCCATATTTGATTCACTGTGTCGAAGGCAAGGATAGAGCGGGGATCGCATCGGCTCTGCTTGGCGCTATTACGAACGCGAAGACCGACGAGATTTATGCCGATTATGTCAAGTCTTACGAGAACTACTACAATGTAGTACCGGGGACCGCAGCTTACGATGCAGTAAGAAAGATCATCGCAGATCTCTTCGTGATAATGAACGACGGCAATCCCGTCGATGATGTCAACGTGAAGAGCGTTGCACTTAACTACCTGACGAAGAAGGCCGGTCTTTCTTACATGGAGATCGCTGCAATTCAGGATATTCTTAGATAGTTCTACAGAAAACGGTGTTATTATCGAGAGGCGGTCTAGAACCGCCTCTTTTCTTAGAGATTACGGTGGTGTTTAGGAATGTGGGATGTTCTGAATCAGATTGAGCTCTCGGTTATGCATTCGCTTAATGCAGTTATGTCTGGACAGTTCATGGATCTTTTCCTTTCTTTCATGCTTTTTCTCGAGAGGGGGGCCTTGGTATGGATTCTTCTTACGGTATTTCTCCTCTTCGATAAGAGGTTTCGCAGAGCCGGCTACATGACTTCGCTCGGACTCGGCATAAGTCTTCTCATTGTCTTCGTCGTCCTGAAGCCCGTTTTCGGGAGGCTGCGACCGCTCGAATTTATCGAGGGGTATACTATCATTTTTCCAGTTCCCGAGACCTACTCCTTTCCCTCTTCTCCGGTCGCCGTCGCTTTTGCCTACGCTGTGGTCTTATGGAATAACGTCAAGATGCTCAGGGCCCCGCTAGTTCTGCTTTCTTCTCTAATAGCTCTGGCAGAAGTATACGTCTATTTCAGCTATATCTCGGATGTTGTTGCTGGCGCTGTTATAGGCCTTGCATGTGGAATTCTCACCGTCTGGCTCTTTAATAAGTACACCATTATCAAGCCTGAGAAAAGTGACAAATCCGGAGTCTAGAGTAACTACGCTTCTAGTAGGTGATTTACCAGTCGACCACTGCCCTGAATAGGTCGGTGTTGCCAGGAACGATCCCCATTAGGGTTCCTGTGAATGCATACGCGATGGAAATCGCCACGACTTTTCCTCCACCGACGTTGGATGCTGCCACAATTGGTATGGGCGCAGGAGCCTGCGGTGAATAGGTCACTTCATCACCACTAGGTACGTAGGTCGTAAAGACAGCGGACGATTCCGCAAAAACCGCGGCTGAGGCATTGCCTTCCACAGAAAGCTTGGTAGCCATCATCATGGCGATCTTCGCAGAGAGGGAAGATGAAAGCGGGTGGGTGGTGAAGCTATCAGATGTTATCATCATCTTGTTTCCGCCGATGTTACTAACGGTATCCGTTACAAGTCCCCACACAAAACCTATGCCTGTATTGAGACCGTCGGAGAGAGCATCTAGAAAGAAGGTGCTTGCGGGTGGAACCTCAACAAGCATATCCATCATGATTATCTTGCCTTTCTTGCCTAATTGTGGCTCTTCCTCAATGCATAGGAAAAGAGTGAAAG
>DSBT01000110.1 GCA_011045915.1 Mesotoga infera | reverse complement strand
CTCTCGCACACTATCTCTCATCTTTCATGCTCGAATTTCTGGAAGGCATCGAAGGGCTGAACGCGTCTCTCAGAGTAGTGAACCAGTGTCCTCTCGGAGCTGCGGCGATTACTACGACTGGTTTCGACATTGACAGGCAGCTGGTATCGGATCTTCTTGGGTTTGAAAAGCCGGTGCCAAACTCCTACCAGGCTATTGTCACTTCCCACTGGCTCACCTATCCTTCGATGTGGTTCAAGAGTATTCTCAACGATATAACGCGCCTCATGGCAGACATGGCGCACAAAGCCTCCTGCGAAGTCGGATTGTTAAGCTTTCCAGATGAACTAGTACAGGTTTCCAGCATAATGCCGCAGAAAAGAAATCCGGTCATTATCGAGCATATAAGGATCCAGTCAGGAATGGCCTCTGGCGACTTCCAGAGCCTGATTGACCTCTTCCACAACGTGCCTTACCAAGATGTGAACGAAGTGGCCGACGCGCCGGTTGCAAGCTTCACCAGGGGCTGCGAAACGGTGTCGGGCTTGCTGGAATTGCTGCAAGAGACGCTCCTCAAAGTCTCCGTAGATAAGCAGAGGGTAGATGAGATCGCGATCTCTACCGGCGCTACAACAACGGAACTGGCCGATGAGCTGGTAAGGAGGGAGGGGATCTCCTTTAGAACCGCTCACGGCGTGACTAGTGCCTTTGTGAAGTCGGGATACTCTCTTGAAGCTCTTCGCCGAAGGTTCCTTGAACTGGTGGGAAGGGCCTTGAAAATGGACGATCAGGAGCTGGAGACAGTTCTCTCTCCGCGACACTTCGTTCAAATCCGTAGCGTTCCCGGAGGACCGTCGATTTCTGGCATGGAGAGTGTTGTAGATTTGATGGAAGAGAATTTGAAATTGATTACTCACTCACTGGAAGAACTCAAAAAGAAAGTAGTTGAGAGCGAGGAGCGTTTATCGGAGGAGTTCAACAGTCTGGATTGAGGGGTGGGACTTTGATTTCAGCGAAAAGAATAATCGGAAACCTTGAAGAGGCAATTTCGAGGGCGAACTCGGAGATGGACCCGAAGATCGTGGAACTGCTCGATCTCTATGACGGACCTTTCTCAAGCGTGCTGAGAGAAAACGCAGCAATGGCTAAGGACTCTGGACTCCCTATCTGTCAGGATACGGGATTTCTCGAGTTCTTCGTCTTTCAGGGAAACGAAGTTGCTCTGGAAGAGCCGATAATAGAAACGTTGAATTCGGCAGTCAAAAATGTATACACAGATAGCCCTTTCAGGTACTCCATTGTGTCCGATCCCCTTCTGAACAGGAAAAATACAGGTGATAACACGCCGGTCATATGCCATCTCTTTCCTATAAGGGGAGATGAGTTAGAAATCCGTTTCCTGGTTAAAGGAGGCGGCAGTGAGAATCTTTCCCGGCTTTTCATGTTGAACCCCTCGGCAACAGTGGACGAACTGGTCCACACTGTTGTAGAGTCCCTTAGGGAGAGCGCGGCCAGGGGTTGCCCACCGTTGAAGGTGGGAATTGGGATCGGTGGCAGTTCCGACAAGGCGATGGTACTTGCCAAGCTCGCGCTGACCAGATCCTTCGATGAGAAGCATCCGGATAAGGACTACGCGGCTCTTGAAGAAAGAATACTTCGAGAAGTCAACGATCTGGAGATAGGTTATCAGGGTCTGGGAACAGGGATAACCGCATACTCGGTGCACATTGAAACATATCCGACGCACATCGCCATAATGCCGGTAGGACTCGCGACGGACTGCTATATCGCCAGAAAGGGGAGGGTGATCTTTGAGGATTGAAGAACTGCGCGTCGGCGACGAACTCTCTTATTCAGGCGAGTTTCTCATCATGAGGGACGCCGCGCAGAAACGACTGAAAGAGATGCTCGAAGAAGGCAAGAAGCTGCCTGTCTCTCTTGACGGGGCGATCATTTTTTACGCCGGACCGGCCAAACCTACAAAGGACTCCTTCGGGGCTATCGGCCCTACAACTTCAAACAGGATGGACTCATTTCTTGAAATGTTATTTATGAAAGGTGTTCTGGCAACGGTAGGCAAGGGAAAGAGAAGTAAGCAGGCTGTATCGCTCTGCAAAGAGTACGGAAGGGTTTATTTCCTTGCTCCCAGCGGCGCCGCTGCCGCTCTGGCCGGGAGGATCTCCGACATGACAACTCTTGCTTTCGACGATCTCGGCACTGAAGCAATATTCAAGGTTCATGTTAAAGACTTTCCGCTCTATGTCGCGATCGATTCACTCGGAAACGATGTTTTCATCAGTGAATAGAGGATGATTACTCTGAATACTACTGCAATAGCCCACCTCCTGCAGCTGCTTTGCGTTCTGGGACAAATGCAGCTTTGTACGCTCCCTCACGACATGATCAAGTGCGTTCACAAGACGCCACATACCGTCATACTTAACTCCATTCAGAATCTCGTGTTCGTGGTTTTTGATCTTAACCAAGAACATATCCTCGCTCGGTCTTTTCGGAGAACGGAAAACCAATAATGCCCGAAGGAGTCGCTTTTTGCCTCCTAGTGCGTAAGCACCAGCAGCACTCTTGTTCTAGCAACTGATCTTTTGTTCTTTCCGACCACCAACCCGCTCCTCCCTACCACGGCTCTTCCCGAGACGAAGTGGGCATTGGGTCCCTGAACAATCTTCGCGCATTCCGATTCGGAGGACGGTGGACTGTTGACGTTTGACCTGAGAAGGCCTCCTGCCGAAGGCAGCCTCGGCTTCCGCCTGTGCATAAAGGCGCCTTGATTTCGCTCCGGTAATTCTTCTTGAAGAGAAAAGAAGGCCTATGCATCTTCCGTTTGAAGCCTGACGAATTTGCTATTGAGGATCTTTTCTATATAGAATTAGAAGATATAGAACCACTATTGGAAAGACAAGCAGTCCCGTGATGCTCAGAGCAACTGCGCTGGAGAGTTTAAGTGCGATGAACCCTATCAACGGTCCGCCTGCGATCTGACCGAACGAGTCGAACTGCCTTGCGACAGAGATCACCGTCGCCCTGACACTCGACTCGCTGATCTGTTTATTGATAAGAGCGGCGTACAGAGGATAGTCATTGCGCCTGGCGGCAAAGCCTGCCCAGTAGAATGCGAGTGCAATCTCCAAATTGCCGCTAAGCGAAAACCCGATGAACGCAAATCCAAGCACGAGATTGACTCCAATCAGATACTTCAGAATCACTTTCGATGAAGCGCTTGCCGTGATTCTCTTTGACAGTGCCAGAGTTATCAT
>DSBT01000109.1 GCA_011045915.1 Mesotoga infera | reverse complement strand
TTCACATTCTTTGAATCATCGAATTTCGTCGCAATGGCAGTCGTTGGTGGCCTAAGACACATGAGCGGCGGAGTCGTGGGTGGAATTGGCCTTACGCTTCTTCCCGAATTTCTAAGATTCGGAGGCTGGGAGAACTACTATCTCATGGTGACTTCGATGATTGTCATCCTGATTATCATATTCGTGCCTATGGGACTTGGGCCCATTCTTGAAACCCTTCTGAGAAAGGTTTTCAGGATCAAGAGAAGCAACACAAAGACGTTGTAAGGTGGGTTGAAGATGGACATTCTTAGAACTGAAAACATGACCAAGAGATTCGGTGGAGTCGTGGCAAACAATGATCTGTCGATTGGAATTGCCGAAGGGCAGATTACAGCCTTGATCGGTCCTAACGGCTCGGGCAAGACGACGTTCATAAATGTTGTAACGGGAGTCCACCCTATCACAAGTGGAAAGGTATATTTCAAAGATCAGGATATATCGGGAATGGATATAAACAAGATAAGCAGGTTGGGCATTGCGAGGACCTTCCAGAAGATCAGGCTTTTCGAAAATCTCTCGGTGATTGAAAACGTTCTTGTAGCCAGAAAGCCCTTCTACAAGTCCGGACCTGTGAGTGTAGTTCTCGGAACTCCCAAATTCAGAAGAGAAGAAAAAGAAAACAAAGAGAAGGCCATGGAACTTCTCAAGCTCGTGGGTCTTGAAGATAGGGCATACGACTCTCCGACAGGTATGGCATATGGACTTCGGCGTTGCCTGGAAATTGCGAGAGCTCTTGCACTCGAACCTCAGCTGATGTTCCTGGACGAACCTGCTGCCGGAATGACTAGAGACGAATTCAAAGTAATTATGGATCTGATGATGATTCTCAAGGAAAGAGGAATTACGACTCTTCTTGTCGAACACACTATGGACTTTATCAAGGCCGTTGCAGATTGGGTCTATGTTCTGAACTTTGGCCAGGTAATTGCCAGGGGGAAATTCGATGATATCGAAAAGGACCCGCTAGTTCTAAAAGCCTATCTGGGGGAGGATTGATTATGTTCTTGCTTGAAACCCGTGAACTCTCAGTTTCATATAACGAGGTTCCCGCTCTCAGAAAAGTATCAATAAAGGCCTCCAAAGGGGAAGTCGTCTCCGTGCTCGGTCCCAATGGAGCTGGAAAGACGACTCTTCTGAAGAGCATCTCGGGACTCGTATCTTCTGAAGCCGGAAGCAAAGTCCTTCTGAACGGAGAAGAGATCCAGCATCTTGCCCCGCACAAAATAACCAGACTTGGGGTTATTCACGTTCCCGAAGGAAGACAGGTATTCGCGGAACTCTCCGTTCAGGAAAACCTTGAAGTTGCGGCTACTAGAATTGGACTCGCAAAGGCTCGCCCAAACATCGAGAAAGTTTATGAGCTTTTCTCGGAACTGAAGTCCCGGAAAAACCAGATGGCCGGCACGCTTTCCGGCGGAGAGCAACAGATGCTCGCAATTGGAAGAGCCATTGTTTCCGATCCAATGATCATGATGATAGACGAACCTTCCATGGGACTGGCTCCTGTTATCGTTAAGAGAATATTCGAGACTCTGAAAAATTACGTCAAGGATACGGGTCTTACAATGTTGATTGTGGAACAGAACGCGAAGCTCTCGCTCCCAATGAGCGACAGAGTTTACATCGTATCGCAAGGTCAAATAAAACTCGAAGGCTCTGTTGACGAAGTGAAAAGCGATGAGCGAATCCGAGAAATGTATTTCGGTGGTAAGTAAGATGAAATTCTCGCTTGACTATAGAGAGAAGGAGAGACTTCAGCTGGAAGTTCCGGCGGGAAGAGTACTTCTTCCGACTTCACCTGTTGAGAGAAGCGGAGAGGGCAGCTCTCTGCGCGAATCGCTACTGAAGCCGTTTGATGCTGCTCCGATCCTGGAGCTTGCGAAATCTGCGAAAGAGATAGTCCTGATCGTAGAGGATCATACAAGGCACTCTCCAATCTTTGAGACTCTCTCTTTCATGAAATCGCTTTTCGTCGAAAACAAGATTCCCTGGAGCAAAGTCTCCTTGCTGGTCGCGACTGGAACTCACAGACAAATGATGGCCGATGAGCTAACCGAGAAGTTCGGCAGTTTTTCTCGCGATACCAGAATCCTCCAGCACGATGCAGAAGCAGCCGGCAGGATGAAAGACTATGGAGAATTCCTTGGAGTTCCGATCAGGATAAACGAAGCGGTTGAAGCCGACCTCACAATTGGAGTGGGTTCGATCGTTCCCCACAGGTTCTCCGGATGGTCGGGTGGAGCTAAAATTGTAATTCCGGGCGTCTCTGCGTATGAAACTGTCTTTAAGTCACACAGGAT
>DSBT01000108.1 GCA_011045915.1 Mesotoga infera | reverse complement strand
GTTTCAGTTCAGTCCCCCATTTACTTGCCAATAGTATCTTAATAGCGTCTCGCAAACTAAGCCCCTTCCGAAATTTGCTTCGCTTTTCGATATCATTACATGGTAAAAGAAAACTGATAAACCAAAAGGTAATCAGCATCAATATCCTGATCTTCCGAAACAATTATCCATTCAGGATCATTCTTTATCCGTTTCCAATCAAATATCGTCACGCCTTGCAAGAAACTCCTCACATGCTCTTCATACACAACCCGAGATGCTCTCACACCCGAAAAAGCCTCAATCTCGTTTCCATGGATTCGATAACCTGCAATATACTCGGAGATGGAATCCACTTTTTTTATCAGCCTTGATAATTCTTCTATAGTGACAGGCTTACCATCAGGACCCAGTATCCGGCCATTCTTTAACCCGTTTATGTAAGCTGAGTTCTCTAAAGAGGATGCTATTGCCTTAAGGTTAAATGCAATATTCTGACTTTCTCCATCGAATAGCTCAATTCTGAATATTCTCCATTCCCCGTCTTCCTTTTTCAAAGATAGCTTTGCATACCCATCAGTAGATACTAAGCGGTACGATTCATTGATGTACTCCTCATAAGTCTTGAACTCTGTAGAAACAATATCTTTTGATCTATGAATTGAGAGGTACATTATGTCGTACTTTACTCTAGGATTGTCACCGAAAACCATCGAAAAAACGGATCTGGCTTCGAGGTGGGTAAGGTGGTTTACTGATCCACTCCTTCCAACAATCGTGACTTCTTTTGCGAAGAGGTTCATTAGGTCGTTCAGGTTGTTATTCTCAAAAGCATCAGCGTATGACTCAATAATCTTCTTGATTTCATCATCGCCTGGGGAACTAGAGCAGGAGCTAAACAGCAATGCAAGGAATACAAGGAACAATAGAAAGCAACATTTTCTCATATTTCCTCCTATTTGTCTCTCGATTGCAGCTCTGCCAAAAACAACTACGAATCCGAAAACTTTCTCTTCAAACCAACAACTACCCCGATAATAGCACATTCGGAGTCCCATCTATCCTTATCTATTCTAATTGGCTTGTATTCAGGGTTTTCAGAGGTAAGAATCACCATGTCAGATCTCTTGTGGAAGTATTTGATAACGCCCTCCTGGCCGTTTATTCGCACGACGACCATCTGGCCGTTCCTGGCGACCGGTTGCTTTCGAACGAAGACCACGTCTCCGTCTAGCAGTTTTGGGAACATGCTGAAACCTGTAACTGTTAGAGCGAAATCTGCCGCCTCCGCCTGATCAACTGAAGCGTATCCGACAATGTCTTCCTCAGCAGGTACGCCAGTGCCGGCAGCGACCTTCCCCAGGATCGGGATCTCTTTCTGGGGTTTAAGACTTGAATTGGAGACTTCACCAGAAAGTCTGGCTTCAGGATCGTCAACAAGGCCGAGAAGATAGTCAGTAGAAACGTTGAGAATTGGAGATATCTTCTGCAAGACGTCTGCTGTTGGAGTCCTCTTTCTGGATACGTACATTGAGAGAGTAGACTGACCGATGTTTGCCAGCTTAGCTAGCTCATATTGACTGATCCCCATTCTTTCCATGGCTTCTTGAAGCCTTGCAGCAAAATCCATCAACATTATCACCAAAGCAATGATACCTCATTCACATTTGTGATTGCAATCTATTACAAACGCGATCTTTACAGCTGCGTAATCAAAGAACCTATCACGTATGTGATATAGTATGAGTATCACATTCGTGAAGGTGGTAAATCACATGAGTAATAGACTGAAAGAATTTATACTGAAAACCAATATAACCACCAAAGAACTATCCACAAAGACAGGGATCTCGCAAAGCCTGATATCTATGATTCAGAACGGGCAAAGAAACCCATCCTTTGCAGTAGCAGACAGGATCGCATTCTACTTTCAAATACCAGTCGAAGATCTATTCCCACAGTTCAAACGGCACAGCCCTTATCCGAAGCATACATCGAAGGCTGCTGTTTGAACCAAAAGGTCAACTAATAGGTCATTGACAACTGAATAACTAACCTTGTCGCAGGTGGGACCGTCCGGCCGTAAAGCGGTAGGGGAAAGAGCGAGGAAACTGACAACATCTCAGGGGACAAGACACAAATCTCTTAACCACACGTAATTAGGAGGATTTCTGAATCAGGCGCTTTATCGAGTCACATATCTGGATAGTCTCCCCGCTATGAAAAGGCTAGTGTAATCATACCGTATGCAAGTCTGGAAATTAAAACTGAAGTATAAGTTTTACACCTAGTCTATCTCAGTTATATTCGCTTCATCAAGATATCGACAATTTGAATAGCTAGTGAAGCGACGGAAGCTAAATTACCGGTGTGCTTGGAGAAGAAGTCTTTTACTCGCTTAAGCTTCCCAACGTCTGGAGAAGACTTCCTTGATTCGAGTTCAATCTGATCGACTCTAAGCTCAAACTCATTGCGAAGGCTCTCTTGATGGATCTCGGCAAGACTCCTTCTGAGACTCTCGATCATATCTGGAAGTGAACTAATTGACTGCTGGACTCGGTTGTCGTCTCCCTGGACGTTTTGAATGTTTGCATTCCCAAAGACGGTATTCTCAATTTCCTTTTTCTCCACAATACTACCTCCTGGAGGTCAATTATGAATCTGAGCAAATGGAAAACGGTAAACCCTGGAAAAGAACTTGAGGACATAATCTATGAAATTTCCAATGAGATTGTCAGAGAACTGGGACTAGAACTCGATATAACCATGAAAGTCACTCTGGAATTCAGCGGGTCAACTGAAATGGACTGCGCTCATGAGCTTATTCAGATGATACTTAATGCCAAGGGATTCAAGTTGGCTGATGTTGAAAGTGATACCAACAAGATGACCATCAGCTTTGAGTAGGAGGAAACATATTTACTTGATTCTTATCTCCTTGCACGTTCTGCACATTTCCGCCGAAGATGATATTGGTTATCTGGGCTTCTGAGATTAGTTCTTTATCAGCGAGTTCAGCTTCAACTCGCATGTCAATAAGCATGTTTTTTAGGTCTCTGTGAAGTGATCCCAGAAAGTCACCCAGGAAATACATTGTCATCTCATGGATATTTCCTTGCGAGTACCACGCATGGAGAAACCGCCTAGTGAAACTGAACCCTTCTGACGATGTCTTGGAAAGGATAGCTCGAGTAAGGAGAATTCTATTGGGTATCTCGCTAGGAAGTGAATACAATCCACTACCAACCATCGAACCTTTTGGTTTCCCGAAAGTTCTTAGCCACTCATCCAATTCTATGGTCTCGTGAGCCTGGCTTTCAATCAAAGAAAAGATATGGTTTAAGACTCTATCGCTTCCAAATAGATCCAGGAAAGCATCTAGGGAACTCTGGATTCCTCCATCATTGGATTGCATGAAAACTGCATTGAAGCTGAGATCAAGCTTTTCGATCGCTGCGATTATCTGCGGCAGACGAAACTCCATTCGACACCTCCTTTTATGAGTATCTACATTCCAATAATAGCTTATTGATTCTTCTGATTCTGTTAACGACTTCTCAGATCGTTCCCATACTCAGGCAGACTCGAAACCCTCTTTCATCTAAACCTCCTTGATGGAACAGATGAACCCAACAACTTCGCCGGTGGAGTGACGACCCATCGGCCTTTCTGAGTATGCGAACGAGTTACAGAGTACTTTGCAACTGCACTACTCACATGGCGTTGCCCTGGTGCCTATACGCCGGGGCCTTTTTCACGAATCAGTTGCACAAGATAGGCAACAAATACGCAGGACAAAAGACGGGTTCCTGCTCGAACGGAGGAGAGATTATGCCATTGACAAAGGATCAAGCTTACAGACTGGGAAAGCTCCTGTTCAGGATCGAACAGAGACAGAAGGACTCGAAGGGGGAGGATCCTCGGGCAGCCAACGAGAGGAGGGATGCAGGTGCCAAAGAAGTTGTCGGTGCCGCTAAAGGAATTCCCGATAACTGACCAGGTCAACGAGAACTGGAACTCACAGGCGACTTCATATGACGGCATTCTCACGATCAACGAATTCAACGGACTCAAAGGCGAAGACAGCGAGAACGAGCTGTTTGATTACATCCGATTCGAAAGGATGAAGGCCAGTAAACGTGGGGATTACTACATGGCAAGCGTGTTGTGCAAGATCCTCGACTGGCAGACGAGCATCGATGAATACCAGGATCCATTGACCGACAGAATGCTGAAGAACTTCAAAATGATCAAGTTTGAGAACTGGCAGATGAACGCGAAGCTTCTCTCGCTGGATCCTTTGAGATCGGACAGGTACTACAAGAAGATCGACAGGCAGATCCCGCTAGGTTTCGAGACCGAAAGGGGTATCAAGGTCTTCAGAAACGGCAGCGGCTGGACCATCGGCAACCAATTTCAAACGAAGAAAGGAGGTTAGGAGAGTGGGAAGAAAGACCGAACCGCACGAAGTCATATCACACGGCCTTTACCTCTACAGAGGCAGCAACGCGCAGGTCGCTGAAGAAATCTACCGCAAGGTCATCGAAGGGAAGATGAAGGCCGAATGGTACGTGAACGGGGTCCTCTATCGCTGGAGCGGCCCGGGCAAGGAGAGAGTGATCAAACTTGTCACCGCATGAGAAAGGCCGCTC
>DSBT01000107.1 GCA_011045915.1 Mesotoga infera | reverse complement strand
CCCAATAAAAACAAGAGATATCCATAGCCTATCAGCCTGCTGTCTTGAAGAGGAGAGACATGCAGGAGTTCGATTGAAGTCAGTGAGAGAAAGATGAAGACAGGATAAGTAGCTATTCCCCAGTAGACATGCGTTCTAAAGTCCGGCATCGGCATCACTGCCAAATTTCGTTCCCTGACTCGAAACATCGACATACAGAAGCACGTCTTTCAGAGATATGCTCATGCCACACTCCACTTCCTCCGGAACTGATTCACTTACATCCAGCGGATATAGGGCCGTACGGTCGCACAGAGAAAGGTTTACTCTGGAAAACCGCCTGTAGATTGCCGTTATTTCTTCTTCTTCGACATTCAGCCCAACAGTTGCCGTTATTCCAGACATGAAGAGGTATTCAAGCTCGTCGGGTTCGATCTTCATTGACTCAGAGCATAGTGTCCCCTCAACAGGCAAACAGAAGAGAATCAACTCTCTTGAAAGATTTAGAAAGGGTGTTCCTTCAAGCCTTTCATACATTCTATACTTATCGATTGTTTTTTCGTCTGCAAGCAAGACCTGTCCGGAGTATTCGATGAGATCCCCGGCTTTCAATCTCCGGATGTTCTTTATAGATATCGGATAAAACATCTTCAAAGTCTGTCTTGCCAAAACACACCACCCTATCTGCCAAGCGGAAAATCTCTGTGAATAAATTCCAGCATCTTCTCTACCGTCTCAGATATGAACTTCGAGTAGAACTTGTAGAATTCCTCAAGTCTATCGTACACCGGCTTGGATTCAACCAGATCTATTTCGAAGACGGTTGCGACCGGTCTCGCGATCTTCATGTTAGGAGTGACGCTGGCGTTTCTAAGGACACCGCACTTCTTAATGATTTCGATCCTGAATAATCTTGAAAGTTCCAGGATTATTGAACGGTCGATGCTCTCGTTTATTTTGGGTGGCCCAAAAGCAATCTTCAAGATATTCTGAAAGGGGAATATTAGAACCTCCCCGTCATCGAACTCTATCCATCTTCTATAGTTCTCTCTGCATATAGAAAGGAGGGCATCGTCAATTACTTCAGGCAGCCTGAAGTAGTCCTTTCCACGGAGAGAATCCTTCAAAATCTCTTTGCGGAGAAGTCTTTCATTGCCAAAATAAGCGAGGAAGTACAACTTCAACGGACTCTGAAAGATCGCTCTGTGGAATACCAGCTCAGTTCCCTCTTCGAAGACGCCGGAGAAGTCATCATCGATGGGTTCTTTCTCTTCGTTTGGGAATCTGTACAAGGCGCTGGCCGTCTCGAAAGGCGACGAATTGGAGAGTCCTACAAAGCCCCTGCCCTCACTGTCTACGAAAACCGAAAGAACCGGCGCATTTCCCTTCGAAGCCTGAACTACAAGCGTCATGAAATGGCCGAAAGCATTGTCAAGTCTGTCAGATCGCTCAGCAACCAGTTTCGCGTAAGATGAAAAATTACCTTCAACACTCTCGTAAACCGCCTTGAGTCTGTCTCTATAACTTTCTGGACCAGCATAATATGTCACTTCAGGAACACCACCGATGATCGTCCGTAGATCGATTTTGCCTCTTCGACGAACTCTGGATTATGACTCTTCGGAAGTACAAACAACGCCCTTCTCGAAATCGTAGGAAGATCGGTAAATCCATCCGTGAAAAGCAGAAGTCCTTCAGGTCTGAGTTTTTCCTGGGCGTAGTCAACGGCAGGCTGAAGATCGGTCTCCCCTCTACCCATCAATTTAAGATCTCTCCACATACCTTTTCCATACTTCATGACACTCTGAACCGTCTCGTCTACCTGCACCAGCCAGACCCGTGAGTCTGTGACTCTGGTAACCTCATCTATCTCACTGAAGAAGGCGTTGAACTCCTCTTCAATTATGCTCCCGCTAGTATCGACTACGACAACGAGTTTCGCTGCGTAATCGTTTCTCCAGCCGGGCTGGTCATCATATCTTCTGTTAGGTCTCATGGGAGTTCTGTATCTGCCTACCTGCATCGATGAACCGAAGAACCGCCTAATCATGTTTCTCCAGTCCAGGATCGGATTGTCAAGAACCAGTTTCATTACTGCCTCAAGACCCTCCGGCATACCGTCCTTTGCCTTTTCCAAAGTCTCTGAGATCACCTGTTTTAGCAGATCCTCAACGAACTCTTTCGGGAGTTCAAACCTTCCAAAATCCTCATGTGAATCGGGTCTGGACATGTTTGAGTCCAGAAGCTCAAGATCAATTGTCTTGTTTTTCTTCATGAAGTCAAGGCCCCAGTCGTGGTAGAACTCTGCCGTCATTCCCGGATACTGCATCGGAGGCCCAACGAAGAATCTCTCATTATCGGTTCCACAACCCTCCTGAAGAAGAGAATCCATAGGAAGACTGAAAGCGTCGAGTTCGCGAATGAACTGATTTACGGCGGCATCCATGGATACATCCCAGAGCATCTTCTCTCTGGATTTGTTGACGGGTATCAGAATGTGTCCATTCACTATATGAAGACACTCGTGCTTCAAAAGCGCCTTGGAAAACGTAAGTGGTTTGTTTCGAAGCGTATCCGGATTGTACAGAAGTTGAAATCTTCCCCTAGAGCTTACCCTCAATTTCATCGTTCTGACCGAGGGCGAGGGAATTCTGTCGATGAAGAGAAGCAGGAAATTGTAGAAGGGGCTGTCCTTGCCTAATTCGAAAACAGCCCTTTCCATCAACTCCTCACTTTTCATCCTTTTCGCTCCTCTGCAGGAATTTCAGTACATCGTGGTCCATGGCAAGTTCTTCGAGAAGATTCTCGTAGAAGGCCCGTTTCAATCCCTTTTCCCCCTCGACCTGGTGAACGATGTGTCTTATTACGGAGAAGAACGAGTCTTTTGGGATGACTCTGCCTATCCTGAGAAGGTTTTCCGAGATTACAGGCACATTTTGAAAGTATTCCTGAACCTGTAAATCATCTAGCTCAGAAAGATGCTTTGTGATACGGAGAATCGAGGCACTAGTCCCCGAGATATCACCTTCAGAGAGTCTCGAAAGGATATTCTCATCCAGTTCGAGAAGCAAAGTTCGGGGAGAAGGAAGGAGCTCGCTGCCCTGAATCTTACTCATGAAAGTTCTGGCCGCTTCCGGTCCTACTATACCGGCAGCGATTACGTAGCCGAACTTTTCGATCTCCTTGCTTGAAAGACCTGCGTATACTCTGCCCAATTTGTACCAGCTACGAGGACTCGGTCTCAATTCAAGCCGCATCGAGACAACCGTGTCTCTTGAAAGAAACTCTGGATACTCACCTATGAAATTGGTAACAGTCTGCGGCATCTTCTGCAGTTCGGCCCACTTGAGCCATTCTTCGGGATCGGGAGTCAGTTCTATGTGGAAGAACCTTGACATGAAGGCAGGATCAGTTATCAGTTCGACCTGATCGTACTCCTCATCCGGCGGATTTGCCGCGGCCATTATCCAACAACCTTCGGGTAAAAAGTGGTTGTGAATCCTTCTATCTATTAGAAGCTGCATAATTGCATTCCTGATAGATCTATGAGCCCTGTTAATCTCATCTATCATGAGTATCACATTGCCTTCAGTCGGCCACCAATCGGGCCTCAAGAACAAGGTCCGTTCGCCGTCTCTCGACGGCATCCCGATAAGATCACCCGGCTCCATCTGTGATATGACCAGGATTATCAACTCTCTGCCCGTCTCAGCTGCAATCTCTCTGGCAAGATCGGTCTTTCCTACCCCAAAGTGACCCCAAAGAAGTGGGATCTCCCCGGATTCCATAATCTTCCTGCTCAAGTGTTTTACGTCCTGAACCTTCAAGCCTATCCCTCCAAAATCCTCATTCAGACAAAATTATAGCACAGCGACTTAAACGATGCCCATGTAATGGCTGCCCATAGAGCGAGTGGGAATACCAGTCCAAACAACCATGTGAATGGAGAAGCAACCGGAACATTGAGGAAACCAAGAAAGAGGCCGATATCTTCAGCAAGATAGAGGGTAAGTGGAAGGGTAGAAAAAACCGGCAGCAGTGTGGAGAGCAAGAACGAGAGTATTGCACCAGGTAGGCTGAGCGCTTTAAAGACATTTCCTGTATCTTTGGTCCCGAAGCTCTTCTCAAGAAAGCCCCCGAACAATGAGAGCGTAAAAATTGTTGGAATCATTAGAATCAGGAAATCCATCATGAAAGTTCTGTACTGAGTGGCGTTCGCAGATACATACAGACCGACAATGACAATAACCACAGAGTACAGTGAACTCACGACAAGAGATTTAGAAAAAACGGCTTTGACCCTGCTGATAGGAAACAGCCACGTACCATCTCCGAGCTGCCTTTCAAAAGCAAACAGAGCAGTCGATGAGACGGTCGAGTAGTTGGCGAACAGAAAAACGATCAGACCGAGAAGCTGCAAAACCCCGAAGCTAGTTAGAAGGGCCGGGTTGACTATGACTACCACCGGAACAAATAGCGAAGGGTAGAGAAAGGCAAACGTGAGTTTCGGCTCTCTTATCAACAGAAAGAAGTCCTTAATCAGGAGTCCCGAGAAGACGCCGCGCCTCCTATAATTTACCTTATATTGGACTTTGGAATTTCCAATAGGTCTTGTCATTAGCTTCTGAAGTACTCTAGGATACACAAAGATTTGAAGCAAAGCCAACAATCCGAAAATCATCACAGAAGCAATTGCGAATAACAAGAGATCTGCGACATCACCGGCAATCGCCCTGACGAAGGGCGACCATGGAAGGTACGCGGATGTTATGAGCTCTTGGAGACCCCCGAACTGATGGGCCACCTGATCGGGTTGTGCAAGATCTATTGAAGAGAAATCCATGAATCTCAGCGTGAATATGAAGACGAAGAGAGTCACCATAGTCATCATGGCAGAAAGAGTCTTGAGAAACCGCCCCTTGGAAAGGAATACTATTCCAAAAGAGATAATTGCTGTTATCGCCAGTGTGTCAAGCACAAATACAAACAACAAGACCAGGGCCATCCAGAATCTCCCTCCCGAATAGCCAAGCCCTCTCAGTGCAGCCATGAAGATCGGCGCAAATAGGAGTATGGGCAACCCTCCCGCAGCGAGAACCTCAAGCAGTTGCACATTCGCAACCGTAGACTTCTTAACCGGCAAGCTGAGCAGCATCTCAGCCCTATCGGAGAAGAAAAGATTCGAAACCACGATTGGAAGATCGCTACCCAAAAGTATGGAGAATATTATCGCGGAAAAAAATGAGATGACTATCAGCCTCAGGTCAATTCCGGTGAGCTCCTTAAGCTGATCGGAAAGACCGGCGACACGTGAGAAGTTCGGAATCAGGAAACCTCTCAAGTAGAAAGATATCGGAATGCTTATCATGATTACTAAGACAATCGCAAGGAGAGAAACTATTACTGTCTTCTTTCCCTGGCGGGTTAGCATTCGGAAGCCTTCTATAATTCGCCACTTGATGATTACAAAGAAATCCCTCATATGAATATTCTGCCATAAAGAAGCTTGTGACTTTCCATAGCAAATGCCTGAAGAACTTCGGATTTTGCTTTCACAAAGAAAACTGGTTTGCAGGTTGAAGCGTGGAGGAGCAGAAAGTGCCATCTGACGCTGGACGCTGAAGGAATGAGTTGCAAGTATAGCAATAGATCGATGTTGCTGCAAAGACGTGCGAGTGAGTACTGCTGTCTGAGGAGTACTTCGACCCCTTTATTTGGAGTGGAAGACTGGTTTCGATCAAGATGTAGCCTGCTTCAGTTATCTGAAAGCAGATGCAAAAAAAGGGAGAGCGCACTCTCCCTTCAGATTATCACTATTTATCAGTACTCGGGCATCTGTGGCATCTGTGGCTGAGGCTTTTCTTCGGGCTTCTCAGTCATAGCCGCTTCGGTCGTTAGAAGAATTGCGGCGATAGAAGCTGCGTTTTGAAGAGCGCTTCTAGTAACCTTTGCAGGATCAATGATACCGACCTTGAACATGTCTGTATAGACATCGTTCAGTGCATCGTAGCCGTATGCAGCGTCATCGCTATGAAGTATCTTGTCAACAACTACGGCTCCATCCAAACCTGCATTCTGAACGATCTGTCTTATTGGAGTGTCCAGTGCCTTGAGAACTACCTTAACACCAATCTTGATATCCGGATTCTCTGTGCTTTCAAAGAGATCCTGAACGGGCTTTTTTGCTCTTGCAAGAACAACTCCGCCTCCGGCGACTATTCCTTCTTCAACTGCCGCTCTTGTAGCGGAGAGAGCATCTTCGATTCTGTGCTTCTTCTCCTTCAGCTCTGTCTCTGTCGCGGCACCAACCTTAATTACCGCTACACCTCCTGAAAGCTTGGCAAGCCTTTCCTGAAGAGTCTCTTTTTCGTACTCGGAAGTCGTCTGATCGATCTGAGCTTTGATCTGGCCGATTCTCTGCTTGATCTTTTCAGGGTCTCCCTTTCCATCAACGATTATCGTGTCGTCCTTCTTAACCTTTATGACGCCAGCGCTACCTAGATCGTCAATTGTTGCGTTCTCAAGAGTTAGTCCTACTTCTTCGCTTATTACAGTGCCACCGGTAAGGATAGCGATATCCTGGAGCATGGCCTTTCTCCTGTCACCAAACCCGGGAGCCTTGACGGCCACTGAATCCAGTGTTCCTCTCAGTTTGTTCAGAACAAGAGTGGAAAGAGCTTCGCCTTCAATATCCTCTGCAATTATGACAAGGGGCTTGCCTGCCTGCGCGACCTTTTCCAGGATCGGAACAAGGGGCTTAACTGCCGAGACCTTCTTATCGGTTATGAGAATCAATGGCTCTTTGATTATTGCTTCCATCTTCTCAGGATCGGAAACGAAATACGGAGAGATGTAGCCCCTGTCGAACTGCATACCCTCAACGAATTCAACGTATGTTTCGAGAGTCTTTGAATCTTCTACCGTTATTACTCCATCCTGACCAACCTTGTCCATGGCTTCGGCGATAAGTTCGCCAATTTCAGTGTCATTGGCGGAAATAGCCGCAACTGAAGCTATATCTTCTCTCGAAGAAATCTTCTTGGATAGAGATCTTATGTGTGAAACGGCCGTCTCGGTTGCTTTCTGGATTCCCTTCTTCATGAGAATAGGATTGGCTCCGGCCGTAACGTTCTTCAGACCTTCCTTGATCATCGCCTGGGCAAGAACGGTAGCTGTGGTAGTTCCGTCTCCGGCAATGTCATTGGTCTTGGACGCTACTTCTTTAACAAGCTGTGCTCCAAGATTATCGAATTTATCTTCCAGATCGATTTCCTTTGCAATCGACACACCGTCATTGGTTATCGTTGGAGAGCCCCAGCTCTTTTCCAGAACTACGTTTCTCCCTTTCGGACCAAGCGTAATTCTAACAGCATCTGCTACTGCATCTACGCCTCTTTCAAGTGATCTTCGTGCTTCTTCGCTGTATTTCAGAATCTTAGCCATACTGATTCCTCCTTCATTCCTCGATCTTTGCCAGGATATCATCCTGATCGATGATTATGTAGTCGTCTTCATCGATCTTGATCTCCGTACCTGAATACTTAGAATAGAGGACCTTGTCGTTTTCCTTAAGGTCAATATCCTCGACTTTCTCGCCAACCGCAATTACCTTCGCAGTCATCTGCTTTTCTTTTGCAGCGTCCGGAAGAACGATACCACCTGATGTTTTCTTTTCTTCCTCATAAGGCTTAATCAATAATCTTGTACCAAGGGGAACTACTTTCATAAAAAGCCTCCTTTCGAATTTTATATTTAGCACTCAAAGTGACCGTCTGCTAATAAATGATAAAACAACATCGCGATTTCTTCAAGCACTCTCTGTGTTAAATGATCGTAAATATGAAAGATAAAGGGTATTCGAAGGCAATTATTCCATCTAATCTTCCGGTTTTTCCGCTTATCTTCTTGTTATCTCACTTTTCAATCCTTCAGGACATCACTATGCCGTCTCCAGTTTCAGTATATTGGTGGAGTTACTGGTTCCAAAAGGAATACCTGCGGTGAGAATTATCGTGTCTCCTTTCTTCACAAGCTTAAGCTGTCTGGCGAGAGGACCGGCGACTCTGACGAGATCGTCTGTGGAATTGCCAAGGCCCATTAAAACTGGCCGGGCTCCCCAAACCAGGTTCAGCCTGTAGTAAGTGTCTTCATTGGGAGTGACCGCAAGTATGTACGCTCTAGGCCTGAACCCGGATACGTTTCTTGCAGTATGTCCGGAGAAAGTCGAACTGACGATAACCTTCACCTTCAGTTCTTCGCTTATATCCCACGCAGCCCTGCAGATGGCGTCTGTGTGATCATCTGTAGAGACTTTTTCTCTCGTCCATCTGAGCAACCCGGGATTCTGTTTCAGATATCGTTCGGTCGATCTAGCAGTGAGGTCCATAATAGAAACGGCTTCCAGAGGGTACTTCCCAATCGAAGTCTCTCCGGAAAGCATTATCGCATCCGTTCCGTCTATGATTGCGTTTGTTATGTCGGTTGCCTCGGCTCTTGTAGGCACGGGATTCTCTATCATAGATTCCAGCATCTGAGTTGCCGTTATAACTGGAATTCGCTTCTGGTTTCCCTGTCTAATGATTTTCTTCTGAGCGACCGGGACTTCTTCAACGGGAATCTCTACTCCAAGATCACCCCTAGCGACCATAAGTCCATCGGAAACCTCGGCAATCGCTTCGATTTGTTTCAACGCCTGTTCCGTTTCTATCTTCGAGACTATGGGGATAGATCCTCCAGACTCTTCGACAACCCTTCTGGCATGCACGACATCTTCGGGCCTTCTGACAAATGAAAGTGCGAAGTAGTCGACTTCTTCCTCAATTCCAAGTCTGATGAACTCCCTATCTTTATCTGTAATCGCTGGAATGCTAATATCTATACCCGGGAGGTTGATTCCTCTTCTGTGAGTAATAACTCCTCCACTCAAGATTCTTGTTCTGACTTCGGACTTTGTGACGGATAAGACCTTAAGCTTGATCTTGCCGTCATCCATAAGAATCAGGTCTCCTGGTTTCACCTCTTCGGGAAGCTTCTTGTAGTTCACGCTGGCAATACTCTCGCTTCCTTTGAGGTCTTCAGTCGTTAAGAGAAACTCGTTCCCCTTTCGGAGTTCAACCTCGGATCTTTCAAATAAGCCAGTTCTGATTTTCGGACCGGAAAGATCGAGTAAAATTGTCAGTGGCGAATTCATAGACTTGCGAATCTCCTTCAACCTTCTTATTCTCTCCCTGTGTTCAGTGATGTCGCCGTGAGTCGTATTGAGTCTAGCGACATCCATCCCCCTTTGAAGAAGAGACTTGAGCATTTCAGGGGACTCGGTAGCCGGCCCGATTGTGCAAACGATCTTCGTTTTTCTCAAGCTGCTTCACCTCGTCATGAGAGAATTTTCGCCATTTCCACCAGTTCCATGTCAAGTTCCCTTTTGTGCGAAAGTACTTCTTCTAAAGAGACTCCTACTATCTTGCCACCATGGAGGGCCAACATGATTCCTGAATCTCCTTTTTCAATCGACTTTACCGACGCGTATCCCATTCTTGAGGCCAGTACCCTGTCAAAAGCAGTTGGAGATCCGCCTCTCTGAATATGACCTAAGATGGTTATTCTCGTCTCATAACCAATTCTGTGTTCTACATGTCTGGCAACAGTGTAGGCACTAGATGCACCTTCTGCGACTACTATGATACAATTAATCTTTCCTCTTTTCCTTTCTTTCCAGATCTTATCGGCTATTAATTCATAATCCACTGGAAGCTCCGGAACGATAATTGCTTCTGCTCCAACGGCCATGCCTGAAGCAAGTGCCACATAGCCCGAATTTCTCCCCATGACCTCTACCACAAAGGCTCTTTCATGCGAAGAAGCCGTATCCTTGAGCTTCTGAATTGTCTCAACACAGGTATTCAAACACGTATCCACCCCAATACACATGTCTGTCATAGCAATATCGTTGTCTATTGTTCCCGGAATCCCGACAACTGGAATTCCGTTTTCCTCCATAAGTAGTCTTGCACCGGAAAGGCTTCCCTCTCCTCCAATGACGATAAGAGCTTCAATCTGATTATTTCTCAGGACTTCGGCGGCCCTGGCTCTGCCTTCCTCGGTCTTGAACTCTTCGCATCGGGAACTCCTGAGGACCGTTCCACCTTTCTCCATTATTCCTCCAACAGATGAGTAATCCATTTCGACGAACTCTTCATCAAGTAGACCAGAGTACCCTCTCCTGATTCCTACGACGGCTATTTCATCTGTCTGGGCAGTTCTTACAGCTGCCCTTATGGCCGCATTCATCCCCGGTGAATCCCCTCCACTGGTGAGGACCCCGACCTTCTTAATCATCATTATCCCTCCTAACGATGACTGCACTTAGCTAACCGACTACATTCTAGCACATTGGGGTTCTAAAATCACCAATCAGAAATCCGTCCAGAAGTTAACTAATCTAATTACTTGGTGTATAATTTCAGGTGAAACAGGAGGTGATCGAATGAAGGTCCTCAAGTCAGGAATTCCGGAGTTTGAAGCAAAGATGTATCAGGAAATCCTTCTAAAGGAAGGAATCTTTTCGGAACTGGTGGATTCTCATTTCGCATACACCGACAGCATATACTTTGGTTCGGGTGGCTTAGTAGACATTATTATACCCGACGATGATTTTGAAGAAGCCGTTCAGATCTTTGAAGATTTGAAAGAGAGGGGGAGGGAAGAAACGGATGAGTGATTTAAAGAGAACACCGCTTTACAGCGAACATGTGAGACTAAAGGGAAAGTTGGTTGATTTTGCTGGATGGGAGATGCCCTTGCAGTTTGATTCGATAATCAGTGAACACAATCTTGTCAGGAAGGAAGCCGGCCTCTTTGATGTCTCGCACATGGGAGAAATCGAAATTGTGGGAGCCGATGCTATTCGATTTTCGGACTATTTGATAACAAACTCAGTCTCTTCGCTGAAGAATGGAGCCATAGTCTATTCTCCTATGTGCAATGAAAATGGTGGAATAGTCGATGACGTATTGGTCTACAGAATAAGCAATGAAAAGGTTATGTTCGTAGTTAACGCTTCAAACAAAGACAAAGATTTCGAGTGGATAGAGAAAAACAAGGGTGCTTTCAATGTACAAATCAAAGACGCATCCGACGACTTTGCACAGATCGCCTTTCAGGGACCTCATGCAGAGGGGATATTGCGGGAAATATCGCAGGTCAAATTAGCAGACATCCCCTTTTACCATTTTGAATTTGGAAGAGTCAATGGGATCGAGGCAATTATCTCTCGCACGGGGTACACGGGCGAAGACGGTTTCGAACTGTATATCGCCCCTCAAGCTTCGATACCACTCTGGAGGAAAATTCTCGAAGCCGGAGCAGAGATCGGAGTGAAGCCGATTGGCTTGGGCGCGCGAGATACATTGCGATTTGAAGCGGTTTACATGCTTTACGGCAATGAACTTACAGATGAAACGACTCCGTTGGAAGCCGGTCTTAAGTGGACAGTGAAGATGGACAAGGATTTCATAGGAAAGAGCGTTCTCGAGAAACAGATGGAAAGCGGTACGGAGTACAGGCTTAAGGGGCTGGAACTTTCAGGAAAGACCATTGCCAGGCATGGTTATGAGGTTTTCGATGGAGAAAGCAAAGTCGGCTGGGTGACAAGCGGCATCTTCTCGCCTACACTTGGGAAACCGTTGGCTCTGGCTTATCTGAAGAAAGACTACTGGAAGAGCGGCTCCGAAGTTCAGGTAGATGTAAGGGGGAAGAGATCTCCCGCAGTAGTCGTCAAGACACCTTTTTATAGAGGTTCTGTGAAATCTAAGAGTTAAGGAGGAGTTGAAAATGAAGAAGTATGCGGCAACTCATGAATGGGTATCGGTAGAGGGAAAGACTGCAACTGTAGGAATTTCGGATCACGCTCAAGATCATCTTGGAGACATTGTCTACGTGGATCTCCCGGAAGTAGGCAAGTCACTCAAGAAAGGTGAAGTCTTCTGTACTATCGAATCTGTGAAAGCGGCAAGCGACATCTATGCACCAGTTAGCGGAAAGGTCATTGAAATCAATGAAGAACTTGATTCTTCACCGGAAAAGATCAATGATGATGCCGAGGGCGCAGGCTGGATAGTCAAAATTGAAATGAGCAATGAATCAGAACTTGACAGTTTGATGGATCTGGAGGCATATAAGAAGCACTGTGAAGAGGAGGGCTAAGATGCCTAGTTTCCCCTATCTACCCCAGACTGGCAGAGACATCGATGAAATGCTGGAGGTAGTTGGTGTCAAGAGCGTATCAGAGCTGTTCAGAGATATCCCAGGGAAATTCGAAGTTGATATCTCGATACCAGAAAGCAAGGATGAATTCACAGTACTGAGAGATTTGAGCGAACTCAGTAAGAATAATGTGTCGCTTAACGACCTGTCCGTCTTCAGAGGAGCCGGTGTGTACAAACACTTCGTTCCAAGTGTGGTTCAAGCAATAGCATCGAGAGGCGAATTTCTCACTGCATACACACCCTACCAGGCAGAAGTCTCACAGGGCACTCTTCAGATGCTGTTCGAGTTTCAGACGATGATATGTGAACTAACGGGAATGGAGGTAGCCAATTCGTCGATGTACGACGGTGCAAGCGCAGCTGCAGAAGCTGCTCTTATGGCTGTCCGAGTAAGAGGCGGAAAGAAGATTCTTCTCTCTGAAGCACTCCACCCCGAGTATATCGAAACAATCAGGACCTACTGTTTTGGAAGCGACATAGATGTGGAAACTGTTTCCTTCGATTCTGAAACCGGGCAGATCGATATTGCCGATCTCCAGAAGAAATTGACCCAGGATACGGCAGGCTTTGTGCTTGGCTATCCCAACTTCTTCGGAATAATTGAGAATCTTGCCGAGATAAGGACACTGATCGGTGAGAACATTATGATGATTGTCAGCGCAAATCCTATTTCGCTCGGAATGCTGGAAGCTCCTGGAAAGCTCGGCGCCGACATCGTTGTAGGTGACGCTCAACCACTGGGCAACTCTCCTTCGTTCGGCGGACCGGGACTCGGTTTTTTTGCCTCTAAGGAGAGTCACATAAGAAAGATGCCTGGAAGAATCATCGGGGAGACCAAAGACAGTGACAGTCGTACCGGTTACGTGATGGTTCTTCAGACCAGGGAGCAGCATATCAGGAGAAACAAAGCAACTTCAAACATATGCTCGAACCACGCTTTCAATGCATTGGTCGCCTCAATATATATGAGTGTGGTAGGTTCTGAAGGGTTGAGGGAGATTGCACGGAGATCATTTGACAAGGCTCATTATTTGGCGGATAGAATAGGCAAGACGGATCATGTGAGGCTCGTTTTCACCGGTCCCTTCTTCAACGAATTTGTAGCCCGGTTCGATTGTGACCTAAAAGAATTCAACAGAGAGCTCTTGAAAGAGAAGATACTGGGACCTCTGGAGCTTGAACGCTTTAGTGAAGAAATGAAAAACTACGGTCTAATCTGCGCAACAGAGGCAAATCTCAATGAGGAAATCGAATTTTTTGCCGGCAGACTGGAGGCGATAGGATGACAATATTCGATAAGTCAACCGAAGGGAGAACGGGCTTCTATCTCCCAAGAGAAGAGTCCTATGGGTACGAACCTTCAGACACGCTGCCCGAGAATTCTGTTAGAAAGGAAAGCCCCCTTCTTCCTCAATTGAGTGAACTTCAAGTTATGAGACACTTTACAGGACTTTCTAAGAAGAACCACTCTGTTGACAGCGGCTTCTATCCTCTGGGATCGTGCACGATGAAGTACAATCCAAGGTTGAACGAGAGAATTGCCGGTCTGGAGGGTTTTAGCCAAATTCACCCCTATCAAGCTGAAGAAACTGTGCAGGGCGCCCTGGAAGTGATGTACAACTTGCAGAACTCTCTGTGCGAGATCACCGGTATGGATAGCTTCACTCTTCAGCCTGCCGCTGGCGCTCATGGCGAGTTGGTCGGCATGCTTCTGATGAAGAAGTATTTCGAGCTCAAGGGTGAGAATAACAGAAGAAAGGTTATCGTTCCCGACTCGGCTCATGGAACAAATCCGGCCTCAGCAGTAATGGCGGGATTTGAAGTTATCGAGGTCCCTTCGAACGGCAACGGAAGAGTAGATCTGGGAAGCCTTGAGGAGATTCTTGATGAGAACGTCGCTGGAATAATGCTTACGAACCCGAACACTGTAGGCCTTTTCGAGAACGAGATCTGTGAGATTCAAGAGATGGCTCATAAGAAGGGCGCACTGCTTTATTATGACGGAGCGAATCTCAACGCAATAATGGGTCACGCAAGGCCCGGCGATATGGGATTTGATATCGTTCATTTGAACCTGCACAAGACTTTTTCAACCCCACATGGAATGGGCGGGCCGGGTAGCGGGCCTGTAGGAGTGAAGAACATTCTGAAAGATCTCCTTCCTGTTCCAGTGGTTCGTTTCGATGGCAGCAAGTTCTCGCTCGATTATGATCTGCCAAACTCGATCGGGAAGGTCAGGAGCTTCTATGGGAATTTTGGCGTCTTCCTGAAAGCATATGCCTACATTCTGACGCTGGGTGGTGACGGTCTCAAAAGAGCAAGCGAAATGGCCGTGTTAAATGCAAACTACCTTCGAGCCAGATTGAGCAAACTAATACCGACCGCCTATCCTGGGCTCTGCATGCATGAATTCGTTCTTAAAGGAAGCAAGTTGGTTTCCGAATACGGAGTGAAGACACTGGATGTAGCCAAGAGACTTCTTGATTACGGGATCCACCCACCTACAATATATTTCCCGCTAATTGTAGATGAAGCTCTGATGGTTGAACCCACAGAAACAGAAACTAAAGAAGCGCTAGATGCCTTTGCAGACACTTTTGAGAGGATTCTTGGTGAGGCAAAGGATGATCCTAACATACTTAAGGCCGCTCCTCAGAAGACAGCTGTAGGAAGACTTGATGAAGCAACGGCCTCAAGAAAGCCAAAGACAAGGTGGAGCAAAGACACCTGATATTGAAACTTGAAAAATGCTGTGATATCATAGTTTCAGCAGAGCAGGCGTAGCTTCAATCGGTCGAGCGCCGCCTTGGTAAGGCGGAGGTTATGAGTTCAAGTCTCATCGCCTGCTCCATTCTATAACCGGATGAAAATCCGGTTATTCTTCTTTAGGTTGCCAAAAAGTACTAATTTTGAATCTTCTTGCAATCTATGCTAGAATAAAAATGTAACTTTCTTTGCGTAGCTATAGCCATCCAGTTCTCTTTGCAAGGCTTTGAAGGGCATTTGTGAGCAAAACGACTGTAACCTCCGGTAAGAACACTGTAAGCCTAGCTGTTTCCGGTTGGATCTGGAAGTTCTTTTCTTTTTGGGTGGATGTTGTGGGTACTCACTTTGATAGGTGCGTTCTATTCAGGGGTGAAGTCTGTGTTTGATTTCTATTCAAAGCCAAGAATAATCCTGGTGGGAAGAAGCCAAAAGGATGCGAGAAGGTTAATTGAGGCTTTCGACGATCGCTTCGATGTCAGGTATGTTGAAGAGGTGTCAGACGAGTTTGGCCGCTTCTCCGACGCAATGATCTTCGACTACGTCAGCGAAGACATCATCAAGAATCTTCGCACAGGTTCGATTCCATATTTGTGCCTAATCGGAACAGAGAAGTCGATAGCAAAGTACGCTCTTGAAGCGGGAGAGTATCTTCTCAAAGGGCCGGGATATCTGCACTATCTTCCAGAGATTGTCTACTCGATGCTCGAGAAGCATCGACTTCAGAAGACCCTCGATTTTGAACGAGAAAAGTATATGGGGCTCGTTAACAGCATGGGTTGCGGAATGCTTATTCTGAGAAAGAGAGATGGGAATGTGATTTTCTGTAACAAAGTGGCGCAGAGTCTTCTGGGATACGCAGAAGACGAGATCGAGAAGATGCGCTTGCAGGATCTTGTTTATGATGAACCCTTTGCCTTGCAGACGATTCTGGGAATTGAGAACTTCGACACCGATAGAGAAATCGTAATGCTGACAAAGTCTGGCGGAAAGATCTACGTAATTTTCAACACCTCTGAGATGCTTTACGGTGCGGAGAGAGTCGTTCAGCTAACATTTATGGATGTCTCGAAACAGAAGAGAGATAGAGAAGAGTTGATATTCCAGTGGCGCTTTCTGGATAATGCGGAAGAGATCGCAATGGCCGTGGACGAGAAGGGAAGAATAGTCTACCTGAACAGGTTTGCTGCAGAGATTCATGGCTACGATCTAGAAGAGATGATTGGGGACAATCTTACTTCTTATCTCGTACAGAATCAGGGAGAAGCCAAATCAATGCAGTTTTCGATGATGAAGTCCGGAAAATGGAAGGGCCGACAGCTTCATAAACGCAAAGATGGTTCGATATTCACGGTAGAAGCCAAACGTAGCGTACTTCGAGTTGACGACAATGTTTATGAGCTTGTGATAGGGATAGACGTGACCGAGAATATCGAGCTTCAAGAACGATATAACCTTCACTCGCTGCTCCTTAACGGTACTGGAGACCTCGCAGTCGCAACCGATATGGAGAACAGATTGATCTACATGAACAAGGCCGCAGAGAGATTCTTCGATACAAGTCTGAAAGATGAGCAGGGAAGAAGAACCGACGAAATCAACTCAAGAACGCTGAGGTCCTTTCTTGAGATTGCCGGCTCGCAGTTTTCTGATTCAAACGAAAAGAGGATAATGCTCCCCAGAAGCGACGACTCTCATCTTTCAATTGAATTCACCAGCAAGATAGTTCGCGATTCCAGCAAAGAAGTAGGCATAATCTTTTTAGGAAGACGGCTCAATTAAAGAAACACTTCTTGATCATTAAACTGCTGCATTTTCCTTCGATAATCCTGCCATGAGTACTCATTTCAGCCGTCAGGCATTTCAAGAAATCGGACTCCCTTTTCACTATCGTCAGAACACGAGATACTGCTCTCTGTACTCCAAGAGAATGATTTCGCCTTTGTAGCTGAAGCCTTGAAGATAGACGTCCTGCTTTCTGTTCACATATTTCGATAATGATTTGTAATCGGCATCCTCCAATCCTTACCGAAGGCTCTTTTGGAAACCTTGATGCCCGGAGGACATTGTTTGCGCTTGTATTCGTTCCTCCTCAAAAGGCGAAGCGAGTATTCGACTGTTCCTTCGTCAAAACCTTCAAGAACTATCTCTTCAGCCGACAAACCCTCCTCAATATGAAGCCTCAGAATTTGATCGAGAACTTCATAGGATGGCAGCGAATCCTGGTCCTTCTGACCCTCTCTCAGCTCGGCCGATGGAGCTTTGGAGAACACATTTGATGGAATTACGCTGTTCCCTTCAAGGTCGTTTATTCGCTCCGCGATTTTGTAGACCTGAGTCTTATATAGATCCTTTAGAACCGCGAGACCGCCAGCCATGTCTCCGTAAAGAGTTGCGTAACCTGTGGCCATCTCGCTCTTATTGCCAGTAGTCAGGACGAACCAGCCGAATTTGTTCGAGAGAGCCATCAATATCATTCCGCGTATTCTCGCCTGCAAATTCTCTTCAGTGACATCTTGCGACGTACCGAAAAATGCCGGTTCCAAGGTTTTTATCACCGAACGCATGATCCCATCGATTTCAATGTCGAGTATTTCTATACCCAGGTTCTCAGCAAGCTCCAGCGCATCTCTCTTTGATTCCTCCGAGGTAATTCTAGAAGGCATCATGACACCCTTGACATTGTCTTTGCCGATCGCCCTCGCAGCCAAGGCGGCGACAAGAGAAGAATCCATTCCTCCGCTGAGACCAAGAACGACCTTTTTGAAACCGTTCTTCTTCAGGTAATCACTTATACCTAACTCCAGAGCAGCTATCAGCTCGTCGCGACTGTCCAGTTCCTCATTCTTCATAACGGGGCATATAGAAGGACCCTGTCCATGGATTGGTTTGACTGAGACTTCTTCAAGAGCAACCTGCATGGAATAGTCCTTCCTCTTTCCCTCAAAAAGGTTGTATCGAGTCGAGACATCTGTGTCAATATCCAGCACCATCAGGTCTTCTTCAAATGCCTTTCCCACAGATATTCTTCCGTCCGGCATTGCCACACAACTCCTACCGTCAAAAATCAGATCGTCCTGGCCGCCGACCAGATTGCAGTACACTATAGTGCTGGAATACTCCATAGCTCTGGTGAGGAAAAGAGAGGACCTGGTTCTATCTCTCATGGCGGTAAACGGAGATGCGGAGAGATTCAGTATTAGATTGGCACCGGCAATCGCCTGATCATTTATCGGCCCCGAAGGAACCCAGAGATCTTCACATATGTTGATTCCGATTCTCGTCCCCCCATATCTCACAAGAAGCGGATGTTTTCCAGGAGAGAAATATCTCCTCTCATCAAAGACCGAGTAATTGGGAAGGCTCATTTTTCTGTAAATAGCCCTTATCTCACCGGCATTGAGGACGGCAGCCGCATTGTATATCTCATTGGAAAAGTCGACAAATCCGAGAACCACCATAATCTCGCTCCGAGCAGTGTGCAGAGCTATTTCATTCAAAGTGGCAAGATTCTCCCTAAGAAACCCCGTATTTAGCAGAAGGTCTTCGGGCGGGTATCCTGTAACCGCAAGTTCGGGAAACAATACAATTCCAGAATCAACAGCCACTGCTCTATCTATTGCCTCGATTATCTTCTTCTTGTTTCCTTCAAGATCCCCAACCGTCGTGTTTATTTGGGCGAGCGCAGTTCTTACTATCATTTCGATACCCCCCTGATGTATTCGAAGTGATTCACAAACTCCTGTGCAAGATCTCTGGACTCGATTATAGCAACAATTTCACGGTTTTTCCCCCAGCCGCTCAGAGAAGCATTTGCAGAGCCAGTTATCACAACTCTTCCGTCGACCACGAATGTTTTGTCATGAACTGTAATAGAAGTCGATTCTGACACTTCCATTCCAGAAGTGAGATAATCCTTCAAGGGAGAGTCGTCGTTCCAGCTGTCGACTACCCCTATTATTCTTACACCCCTGGAAGCGCAGAATTTCAGAGCGGCGAGCACCTGGGGATCGGTGAAAGCAAACATGCCAAATCGGATTTCCTTTCTCGCCTTCATTAGCTCATTGATTACACGCTTACGCGCTTCTTCTGAAGGACACAGAAAGAAGACTATGTCTTCGATTCTGGTCATTTCTCTCGAGCCGCCAGTTTCAATGGCCCTGTAATAATCAAGAAACAACGCGGCAAGACTGGCAGATTCGAAAATCATGAAGCTGTTTGAGTCCTCTCTGAGGCTACCTTCAGTGAAATTTCCAGTTCCGAAGATTACGATTCTTCTGTCGACAACAAGAAACTTCGAATGAACAAGAGCCGCAGAAGTATCGCTGGAAATTATGAACTCAGGAGATTTTTCGAAGACCCTCGACACAGTTGAACTGTCTATCATTACCGAGATCTTCACGCCTTCCCTTTGAAGTCGATTCAAACAAGCTACTATCTCCTGCTCATCCAAAGAATATGACACCAGGACGACTTCTTCCTCCGCACTCTCCAGAACCTCGACTATTCTCTCTACGGCTCTCCCGTCGTCGGTGAAAAAGACAAGAGCCGATACCTCCACAACGAGAAGCAACACGCAAGCAAGAACAATCTTCTTCATCCGGATCACCTTAACAAAAAAGCGGAGAACTCACGTTCCCCGCCTGGTGGAGACGAAGGGATTCGAACCCTCGGCCTATACAATGCCATTGTATCGCGCTCCCAACTGCGCTACGTCCCCACTCAAGAAAAATTATACTCTACCAAGTTTCACTTTTCAAGAGGTAGACAACGATCAAACATGTCCTCTGTTCTCAGATCTCTTGAGCCATTCGATAACGATCGGACTCGAGATGTACAGAGAGGAATATGTTCCAACTACAACACCGACCAGCATTCCAAAGGCGAATGGCCTCAAAACCTCTCCGGAGAATATGAAGAGCGTTAGAACCGCAAGGAATGTCGTCAAAGAGGTGTTGATAGACCTGACAATTACGTCGTTGATGCTTGTGTTGACTACTGTTTCTATGGTTTTGCCTCTCATCTTCTTGGTGTTCTCTCTTATCCTGTCGTAGACTACGATTGTGTCATTCAGGGAGTATCCAACAAGAGTAAGAATCGAAGCAACGACCGGCGCATTGAACTCGATTCCAAAAACACTGTAGAAACCCATGACGATTATGACGTCATGAACAAGTGTCAACAGTGCGCCGACTCCAAAGGAGAACTTGAATCTTATGGTTATATAAAGCAGAAGAAGCGCCATGGATACTATGACGGCGATCCAGGCATATCCTCTTATTTCCTGCGCAGCATAGCCGGAGATAGTGCTTACGGAGAGAATATTGCTTTCGCTTACTCCTTCACTCTCAAGACCAGCCATCATCTTATCTGTCACTGACTGTTCGCTTTCAGAGGTATTGACGATAATTGAGAATCTGCTTCTCTGTTCAGATGAACCCTCCTCAATCAGTGGCCTTTGCTTGATTATCCTTGCGGCCGCAAAGTTAGGATCCTCTGCGCTGAGGAGTTCTCTCATCTCTGCCACAGTCATGTCAACATCAGGAACAGATACGCTGATTTCGATTCCGCCTGTGAAATCTACACCAAAATTGAAGCCCTTGGTGAAGATAAAAACGATCGAAACGACTATCAGAATTAGGGAAAGAGCAATAAAATACTTTCTTTTTCCAACGAAGTCTGCTTTGAAGGTCATCTCGCATCTCTCCCTTCCGGTTCAACTTCGACATAGCGATGAGGCTTCAAGCTTCCCGACATTCCAGTCAAGACTGTTCTCGACACAACGATGTTGGTGAACATAGCGCCTATGACACCAATTATCAATGTAATGGCGAACCCCTTGACTGTCCCCGTTCCGAAGTAATATAGAACGAGCCCTGCAAGTATCGTGGTCAGGTTGGCATCGAAAATGGTCCACACGACTTTAGAGAAAGCAGAGTCTATCGCGTTTTCCGGTGTTTTGCCCAACCTTAGTTCTTCTTTTATCCTCTCGAAAATAAGTACGTTTCCATCAACAGTCATTCCAATCGTAAGAACAATACCCGCTATACCCGGCAAGGTGAGGATCGAACCGGTCAAAGATATCATTCCAAAGAGAAGAATCGCGTTGTACAGAAGAGCCAGATCGGCTACAAGACCCATTTTCTTGTAGAAGATAACCATGTAGATCATAATTATAACTATTCCGGCCACTCCGGCCCAAAGACTTGAGTTGATTATATCTCTTCCAAGCGTGGGAGAGAGAACCCTCTTGTTGAAGGACGCAAGATCAACAGGAAGATTTCCGCTTCCGACCAAAATCGAGACTTCTCTAGCCTCTTCAATCGTGTTCAGTCCTTCAATCACTGCGTTCCCATCAGAAATCTG
>DSBT01000106.1 GCA_011045915.1 Mesotoga infera | reverse complement strand
TTACAACACTTATAGAGAGATTTCCTCCTGCTCAAACGTCGAGGACTTCCAACCAAGACGAGCCAACATAAGGTTCAGAGACAGTGACAACAAACTGAAGTTTGTACACTGCTTGAATGGCTCGGGACTGGCTGTTGGAAGGACTCTCGTAGCAATAGTCGAGAACTATCAGAGAAGTGACGGAAAGATCGATGTGCCCAAAGCCCTCGTACCATACATGAGGCAGGAGGTCATTGGTTAGTTGCCTAATGCTTTCTTTGTTCTGCCCGAAGACAACAGAGTTATTCTAGACAGCAATGAAACAAAGCATCTCAGAGTGACTAGAGCAAAAGTCGGTGATAAGCTGACGGGCATTGATGGCAAAGGAACGATTTACAGATTTCTTCTCGAAGAACTTGGGAAATCATCTGCTTCGGGAATTGTCATCGAGAGCGAATACATCGATAGAGACGATAAGAGTATTACTATAGCCGTGGCAGCGACGAAGTGGCCACGGCTGCATATTCTGATAGAGAAGGCTACGGAATTGGGAGTTGATAGAATAGAACTGTTCAGCAGCCTCAGATCGATTTCCAGAGTTGATCAGAGTAAGCTGACTAAGCTCAATGCGGTCGCAAGGGAAGCTGCAAAGCAGAGTGTTAATCCTTACATTCCCGAGATTAGAATATCCGAGACTCTTCCTCTTGAAGAATCATTCAACGTGCTTCTGGAATTCAGCGGCAGGCCTTTAGCAGAAGTAGAAGAAGAACTTGCCGTTGTAAGAAAACTGCGATTGATCGTAGGACCCGAAGGGGGGTTCGCACCGGAGGAGATAAGAGGCATCTCAACCCGATGCACTTCCGTTTCTTTGGGAAGAAGAACTTTGAGGGTCGAGACAAGCGTGATTGTTGTACTCGGAATTATCAATTACCGCCTCGGCAGAATATAGGAGGTGCAAGTAGTGATTTTCTCACTGACTTTGAACGCAGCGCTCGATAGATTCTTATATACAGACTCTTTAATCGAGGATGATACGGTAAGGGTAGATAGAGTCAAGGATTACCCTGCAGGTAAGGGTGTCGACGTATCACGTGTAATAAATGAACTGGGAGGCCATTCGGTCTCAATAGCTTTTCTTGGAGGTCATACAGGAAAGATCATAGAAGAAATGCTCGATGACGAGGGAGTCGTTTATGCAACGGTAAGAAGTGAAGAAGAAACAAGGACTAACATTCTAATACAGACTGGAAGCGGTCAATACAGGATGAGTCTCCCAGGCCCGGTAATTTCGGAAAGGGAAATAGAAAAGCTGTGCAAGACGATCGATACCTTGTTGAGAAAAGGAGACTATCTTCTTATCTGCGGAAGTGTTCCTGAAGGAGTAGGCAGCGATATATACGCTCGACTATGTTCAAGGATGAGAAACATTGGAGTCAACGTCTACATCGATTCCGACAAAGAGCCGTTAATCGAAGGCGTTAAAGCTGGCCCCAGAGGAATCAAGCCAAATTTGCATGAACTGCAGAGATTGTTGAATCGGGAACTTCATGGAGAGACCGATATAAGAAAAGCTCTATCTGAGGTCTCAGACAAATATTCGATCGAGGAGGTCCTTCTCACTATGGGAGGAGAGGGAGCCCTTGCACTTATCGGTGGAAGCTTCTATCGAATAAGGGTGCCCGAAGTTCCAGTCAAGAGTGCAGTGGGGGCAGGAGACTCTTTTCTTGCGGCTTACTGCTTGTCAAGAGAATTGGGAGAGAAAAGAGAGGTTTCTTTGAAAATGGCAGGAGCAGCGAGCTCTGCTGCCGTCATGACCCCAGGTACCGAACTCTGCAGGTTCGATGATGTAATGAATCTCCTGCCAAAAATCACTGTTGAAGCCCTCTAATCACTCCTGTATGATCCACCTGACAGCGTATCTCGTCCGCCAACTTCTCTGCCGGCGTTCCGCACTTTGCATCTGATAGAGGTGATCGGATGACAGTTAGGGCAGATTTTGCAGCTTTCCTTAAAAAGAAAGGAAAGAAGCAGAGTGTTATTGATACCATAATAGCAGATATCGCCTTGTTCGAACAATTCCTCCAAAACATCAGGAGTAAGTCTATCAAAGAGACTGATAAAGATGACATTCTAAGATTCGTCGACGCCTGTGGAAAAGGAGAGAATCTTCTCAGCAAGAAGCTTCGAAGCATCGCTCTTTATTTCAGTTTTCTTTCAAGGCCCTCCCTTGCTGCACTTGCTTCGGAACTTCGTGAAAAAGAAATTTCAGCGAAGAGGAAGGCACTAAGACTCGATCAGATTTCAAACTGCGATAGAACGGTCGTGGACAAGCTGGCAAAAGCAAATATAGCTAGCACCTATCAAATGATAGAGGCTGCGCGTTCACCTGAACTGAGAGAAAGTCTGGCTGCACAAACCGGTATTGAAATGGAGAGGATACTTGAATACCTGAAACTCTCGGATCTCTCAAGACTTAAAGGAATGAAGGGAGTTCGGGTAAGGTTATATTACGATGCCGGAGTAGATACTTTGGACAAACTGTCTAGCTGGGACCCCGAGGAACTGAGAAAAATGTTGATCGACTTCGTCAGAAGAACGGGTTTCGAGGGAATACCCCCTCTACCGAAAGAAGTAAGTACCACCATAGAAGCGGCTAAGAAGCTTGAAAGACTTGTTGACTTCTGACGTTGCTTAATTGACAGTTCATTCAGTTTGAACTGCTTTTGTATTGGTTCAGCTAGGGAAAAAACTCCATTATGATGCTTTCGATCAAGAACAATCACGCTCATATTTGTATAATCTTTAAGATGATTGTAGCGGAGGTGGAGTGATGCCAAGAGACACTTCCTTAAAAGAGGATTACATTGATAGTGTGAACTCCGTTATAGATTACATTGAGGAACACCTTTCATCTCAGATAACTCTCGACGATCTATGCTCAGAGAGCTTCTACTCATCAGTTCATCTCCAGAGAATCTTCTTCCACACTGTGGGCGAGACGATAGGCCAGTACCGCAAGGGTAGAAGATTGAGTGTCGCCGCCGACAAACTTGCGACAACCTCGATGACCATTCTGGAGATAGCTTTGCAGCTAGGCTACGATTCGCAAGAGTCTTTTACCAGAGCATTCAAGAGCAAATACTATGTTACGCCTGGCAAGTATCGCAGGCTTGGACTACACTTCGTCGTTACTCAGAAAAAGAGACTGTCTAAGAGAGATCTGATGGGCACAAAGGGAGGAATGAGAATGGAACCGAAAATCGTTCACAAACCTGCATTCAAAGTGATTGGCCTGAAGTACTACGGAAATGATCCAGCGAACAATTGCCCGAAGCTCTGGAGAGATTTCATGGAGAGGCATACCGAGATTGAAAACGTCATATCGGTTAAGGAAAGCTACGGGCTGATGTGTACTGGCGTAGAGGACTTCGTTGACGGAAAGTTCGATTATATTGCATCGGTGGCAGTCTCCAGTCTGGAGAACATTCCCGAAGGAATGGTTGGGGCAGTAATACCCGAGGCGACGTACGCGGTCTTCACTCACAATGGAAAACTGGATTCTCTGCAGGAAACTTACGAGTACATCTACGGAAAGTGGTTTCAGAATTCCGAGTATGAACCGATTGGGCTGAATGAGTTTGAGTTCTATGACGAGAGGTTTACCGGGGAAGAAGACTCTGAGCTTTATATCTACGTCCCCATTAAGAAAAAGCAGTAGATCATAAATAAAGGGGACCGATTGATCGGTCCCCTTCATACTTCAACAGTTATAAATTGTGCTTCTTAAGAAAGTCGTCAATCACGTCTTCCAGATCAGGCTTTCCGATCTCCTGAAGCTCGTAGCCAATCCTTACGGCAGGCTTCTTGATATCAATGACTCTCCTAAGATCAATCGGAGTGCCGATTATCACAAGATCAACATCGGCCTTGTTTATTGTCTCCTCAAGCTCTTTCATCTGTTTCTCGCCGTATCCCATTGCAGGAAGGATCTGATCAAGATGGTTATACTTCTCGTAAGTGGAGATAAGAGATCCCACAGCATATGGTCGCGGGTCAACTATCTCTGCAGCACCAAACTTCTTGGCTGCCACCCAACCTGCTCCGTATCTCATTCCACCATGTGTGAGAGTCGGACCATCCTCTACGACAAGAACTCTCTTGCCCTTGATTTCGGAAGACTTACCACCTTCTATAGTAATCGGTGAAGCTCCATCAACTACTGTTGCACTTGGGTTGAATCTTGCTATGTTTTGGCGAACAATGTCGATATCCTCTGGAGAAGCCGTTTCCTCTTTGTTGATGACGATAACATCAGCCATCATGAGATTTGCGAAGCCGGGGTAGTAGGTGGTCTCATGACCAGCTCTGTGAGGGTCGGTCACCGTTATGTAAAGATCTGTCTTGTAGAAAGAGAAGTCGTTGTTTCCTCCATCCCAAATTATGACATCAACGTCCTCCTTTTCTGCTTCTCTGAGAATCGCCTCGTAATCGACACCGGCGTAAATGACTGCCTTCCGATCTATATGAGGTTCATACTCTTCTCTTTCTTCGATAGTGCACTCATACTTATCGAGATCCGAGTAATCTGCATATCTTTGAACCTTCTGCTTCACAAGATCTCCATAAGGCATGGGATGCCTAATAGATACAACCTTCTTGCCCCTTTCTCTTAGAATATCCAGGACTCTTCTAGTTGTCTGGCTCTTGCCACAACCCGTTCTCACAGCACAAATAGAGATGACAGGCTTCGATGACTTAACCATTGTCTTGCTGGGTCCCAGAAGAATGAAGTCCGCACCATGTGCATTTGAGATTGCTGCCCTTTCCATAACGTACTGATGCGGAAGGTCGCTGTAGGCAAGTACTACCTGATCAATCTTGTGTTCGTCTATAAGCCTTCCAAAATCCTCTTCCGGCAGTATCGCAATACCATTGGGATAGAGTTTACCTGAGAGCTCTGCAGGATACTTCTTTCCATCAATCCCGGGAATCTGCGTCGCCGTGAATGCTACTACTTCAAACTCTTCATTGTCTCTGTAGTAAGTATTGAAGTTATGAAAGTCCCTCCCGGCCGCACCGAGAATCAAGACCTTTTTCTTTTCCAATTTCTCCACCTCCATTTATTTTTAGCTATCCATCTGAAATTCTACATTCAAAAGAATCTCCGCACAAAAAAACCTATTTCGCCCACCAAACGATGGCGGTCAAAAGAAAGCACTATATGTTCTTATGCGCAAGTATGCTCCGGTATACGCCGGTTTATCCTCCGTTAGCAGCACTGATTATAAGAACTCTCGACTTCGCCGGGATCATTTCCCCGTTCCTTACCAGTCGACCATTCACCATAACCAGAACAGAGACCCGCCCAAGTCGAGTCTCCTTTATCAGTTCTCCGTAACTCAGATCTCTATCGAAATTCCACTTCTTGTCTCCATAGACGACTTCCAAAAGAGTCACCTCTTCGCTAATGAGCAAACCGGACAGTCTTCCCTGCGTTCAACAGATATTTCTTCGAATGTGTTTCTTTTCAGATCGAACCAGAAGACTTTGCCTTCATAACTTCTGTCATTAAGGTAGCTAGTCACCATAGCCGCTTCTAACAACCCGCCAAAGTAACTCGTAAATGATAGAATGCCTCTGGAAGCCTCTGTATCTATCCTGTTGTCTCCCATGAAACATCTGTAGCATGGCGTCCTTCTGTCTCTTAACATCACATATCCGCTCGAACCTTCAACTCCCGAATCGACATAGGGAATACCGTTGCGATAACAGGCATCATTAATCAAATATCTAGTCTCAAAATTATCAACACAGCTCACAACAATATCAGGCCTTTCCGATTTGACTGAACCCGGATCAAACTCTCTCTCATAGACTTTGGCCCTGACCCCGTTATAGTAAGTAGATAACTTTCGCTCAAGAACGCTGGCCTTTGAAAGGCCTACGTCACCATAATCGTACAATATTTGTCGGTGCAAATTGTTAAGTTTTACCTTTCCGGGATCAATAATGCAGATATCATCAATGCCGTTCTCGAGTAAGGTCTTTATTAGCGGACTTCCTAATCCCCCAGCGCCAACAACCATTACCCTTCCCTTTCTGGAGATCTTCTCGAGATTCAAGGGAAGCTTCTTGACGGGAGTCGTACTTGAACCCTTATTCATAAACCAGAAAAAAACTCTTCCGGCAATTACCGGAGAAAACATTATCGGCAGAGTATGTGGAAAGCTTACGATTTTCTTCCCACCATCTTCCGAAACCCCTATTTCATCTCCATCTCTGAATTCCATGGTTTCTTTCTGCCTGTAGACCAAAGGAGAGTAAAACGGAAGAATCGTTTGTCTTGGAAAATCTCTTGTAATACCGGAAAGACCGCTCCTTATCAACAATTCCGCAACCATCTCTTCCATAGTACCCGAGAGTCTGCCGAATGTCTCTTCTGCCAGTCCCAGAAGGAAAGATCTTGTCACTCCTTCAACTAGCAGCTGCCGTTCATACCATCTGAAAAGAAACTCCCTTTCAATATCCATAAGCATCCCTCCACGGAACTCCGGCTAGCACTTAAGTATAACAAATAAACCTTAGCAGACAATCCGCCAGCCATAATTGTGGAGGTTGTGAAAAGCTGTTTCTCCAAACCGAAAGGTCTAATGAACGGGAAACAGTGAAAAAACTAAACTCTATGAATCAACTCTGGAAGGAATACAGTATTCTTCAGTATTGCCAGATCGTGTGCAACTTGCTTCCTCGGATCATCATTATTGACAAACGTCCATGAATTGCTGTGATTGTCTTGGAATTTCATTCCCAGATAATCAAAAAGACCCCTCGAATAGTCTGTCCAGCTGTCCCAGTCTACCTGACGGATACTCGACTATCGAAAGAAGCGATCACATATCGGGTATATAGCCCTTAAACTGCGCTCTATAAAGTCTTGCATAGTGTCCGCCCTTCTCAAGAAGTTCATCGTGGCCGCCTCTCTCGATTATCCCCTCACTGGTTATCACAACTATCTCATCGGCATTCTTTATTGTAGAAAGCCTGTGGGCTATTACAAGGGTAGTGCGTCCCTTCGAAAGAGCTTCAAGGGACTCCTGTATCTTGAGTTCCGTCTCATTGTCCAGTGCGGAAGTCGCTTCATCAAGGATTAGAAGCGGCGGATTCTTCAAGAACACTCGGGCTATCGATATTCTCTGTTTTTGTCCTCCGGAAAGCATAACGCCTCTTTCGCCGACGTATGAATCGTATCCGTGTTCTAGACTCAGAATGAAATCATGGATGTTTGCTCTTTTGGCTGCCTCAATTATCTCTTCGTCTGACGCATCGCCCTTACCATAAGCAATATTATCCCGAATACTTCCCGCAAAAAGAAAAACGTCTTGCTGAACAATCCCAATTTGGCTCCTCAACGAATTCAGAGTAACGTCACGAATGTCTGTTCCATCTATTGTAATCTTTCCGCCCGTGACATCATAGAATCTTGGGATCAGGTGACAAAGTGTCGTTTTTCCTCCTCCTGAAGGTCCGACAAGGGCGACCATTTTCCCCGCAGGAATATGGAGGCTAATATTGGAAAGGACGTTCACTCCGCCCTCATATGCAAAAGATACTTCTTCTACTCTTATGTCTCCCTTAGCATCGGTTAACTCAATCGCATTGGGAGAATCAGTGATGCTGGACTTAGTTTCCATTATCTCCACGAACCTTTCAAAACCAGACATGCCGTCTTCATATTGCTGCGCAAACTGCATAAGTCTTCTTATCGGCTGCAGAAATAGATCGACGTAGAGAAAGTAAGCAACAAAGCCTCCAACGGTTATTTCACCAGAATAAGTCAGGTAACCTCCAAATGCAAGAACAGTCACTTTTAGCATGTTCATCATCAGATCGATACCGGTAGTCATTTCTGCCATCGATTTGAAAGCGAACTGCCTTGATTCTTTGAACTCCTGGTTCCCAAGATCGAACTTGTTTTTTTCGAACTCCTCATTGGTAAATGACTGAGCAACTCTAATTCCGGAAATGCTGTTTTCGAGCTGTGCGTTAACGTTGGCAATTTTCTTTCTCACCAATCTGAATGCCTTTGCCATCTTCTGTCTCTTCTTGACGCCATACCAGATCATAAAAGGAATATAGGAAAAAACAACAAGAGTCAACCTCCAGTCATTCTGCATCAAAATCAAGAAAGCCCCAACCAAAGTAACTGTCGAAATGAAGAGATCCTCAGGACCGTGATGCGCAAGCTCTGTAATCTCTCGCAGATCGTTCACTATCCTGGACATAATCTTCCCTGTTCTAACTTTGTCAAAATAGCTAAAAGACAACGTCTGAAGATGAGAAAAGATGTCCTTCCTCATGTTGTATTCCATTCTTACCCCCACAACATGACCCCAATAGTTGACCACGTAGTTGAAAACTGCTCTCAGAACAAAGAGCAGCGCCATAACTACAGCGATAATGACAATCCCTCCCATATTCCCGGAAGGTATATAGTTATCTAGCGCTAATGTTGTGAACCTGGGAAATACCAGATCAATTCCCGCAATCATGAAAGCACAAGCCATGTCAAGTATGAATAGCCTTACATGTGGCCGATAGTAGGCTATGAATTTTCGAATCATCGCAAGCCTCCTTAGTAAGGTAAGCGTCTCAATTCTACATTAGAATTCTCTAGATAACAAGTTTCCAAGCGATAACTGTCAGAATGAAACCACTCCTCTGAGTCGGGAGTTCGGGGAATCTGTTTGAGATTTGCATTGATGAGCCAACAGTGAAATCTACTGCTAAAATTAATAGGCACATCTATGCAAGTCATAAGGAGGAATAATGTGTCAAAAGTAGTCGTGCTTTACAAGACCAAGTATGGAAGCTCAAAGAAGTATGCAACCTGGATTGCCGAAGAAGTCGGAGCAGAGATATTTAACGTTGATGACTTCAATCCCGGGAATCTCCACAATTACAACGTTATTGTCTATGGAGGATCGCTATACGCCACAGGCATCATTGGGTTATCAAAAATTAAGAAGAGCATAGAGACTCTCAAGAATAAGAAAGTGATCGTCTTCTCTGTCGGAGCGTCTCCAGCAAAGCCCGAAGTGCTTGAAGATATCAAGGCGAAGAATTTTTCCCTGGAAATGGCTAGTCTCGCGGAATACTACCATCTGAGGGGAGGTTTTGACTTCAAGAAGCTGAAGCTCAGAGACAAGATCCTGATGTCGATGTTGAAGATGAAACTCAAAGCTAAGAAGAGGCGAGGTGAAGAATTAACCGATGATGAGAAGGGCATGCTAGCAGCATACAGGACTTCGGTCGATTTCACCAGCAGGAAGTCCATTGAACCAATTGTCGAAAGTATTAGAAGATTTCTTGAAAAAGAACTATGACAGATCACACTTGTCGGGAGGAAGTCCCCTGGGAGCCTCAAGCGAGTCAAGCAAACTGACTGCTAATTAGTCAACACTAGACCCAAGGGGATCCAAAAAGTCGAATTCCCGGAAGACGATTGTTTTTTCTGCCAGCTATTCGCACCTTTTGCAGCTATCGTTGTGAAAATTTCATTGCAAGTTGGAGTATTATGTTGCTGGTGAGAGCTACTTGAAGACGTTTATCAAGAACAATAGTAGAAGTTTTCGCTGTTTTCGCCACTTCAACTGCACAAGTAATTCAGATGGTTCTTATTGGATTCAGTAAGGAAACTATGCAGATCGGAGGCATTATGTCAAGAATTCGAATGCTTGAAGAGATTTCTCTTAATTCGTGGCCCGCGATTGACTCCAGGTTTAGAGATGGGTGGATTATGAGATACGCTGGTGGATACACAAATAGGGCAAACTCAGTGTATCCGCTATATGAAACTTTCGAAGCGTTAGATTGCAAGATCGAAGAGGCCAAGAATTTCTATAATTCGAGAGGGCTTCCTCCGATGTTCAAACTTACATCAGATTCAAAACCAGCTTGTCTCGATAGTGTACTTGGAGAACTAGGATTTGAAGAACGGGATCGGGCTCTGGTAATGACAAAGGTTATTGCTGGTCAGCCCCGTGATCTTTCCGATTTGGATGTCCTCCCCAGTCCAGAAGACAAATGGCTTGAAGTATTCTTCTCACTCAATAAGAGGGCAAGAGAAAATAAAGCATGGGCAAAAAGACTGTTAGCATTGCTCCCTCAGAAAAGCGCGTTTGCGCTTCTGAAAAAGAAAAAGAGGTTTGTCGGTTGCGGTTTTGCCGTCATCCAGAGTGATTTTGTGGGATTATTTGGAATAGCTGTGAGAGAGAACGAACGGCGAAAAGGATATGGAAGAGAAATAACTGAAAAACTCCTGGAAGTGGGTAGGAAAAGAGGCGCAAAGATTGCTTATCTTCAGGTCGATAAACCGAATAGAAATGCAATAAACCTATATTCGAAGATTGGTTTTCATGATGAATACCTTTACTGGTACAGAGTTGGTGAATAGATGCTACATACTGTCGATCTCTTCAGAGATCTGACTTCTCAGGAAAGAAGAGAAGTACTTTCGGGTTCACGGACAATAACTTCTTTGAGCAATCAAATCATCTACACGCCAGAAGACAAATGCGATTCGCTTAGCATAGTTCTAAAAGGCAAATTGAGAATATCGAAGCTACTTCCTTCTGGCCAGGAACAGATCATTAAACACCTTAAGAAAGGAGAGGTATTTGGCGAAGCTCTCGTATTTGCTGGAAGGAAATATGCTTCACACGTAGTGTCGGAAGAAGATTCGGAGATTCTTAATATCCCGAAAGAAGTACTTCTAAGGGCCTTCAAAAACCAGCGTTTTCTGTTGTCCTATCTGAGAAGCATTTCAGAAAAGACCTTAAACCTTTCGGGTATCATTGAAATGCTTTCACTGGCAACCGTGAAGAAGAAGATCGCAAGTTATCTGCTGGAATTATCTCTGGAGAAGGAGACTCGTTTCTTTAAGCTTCCCTGCTCAAAAAAGATGCTGGCGAACCTCATGGGATCAACGAGAGAGGTAGTATCCAGAAATTTCTCTGAGTTACAGAGAGAAGGAATCATCTTTATGCCTGACAGAAATACAGTTGAGATAAGGAATCTGAAGCGTTTGGAAGGTATTCTTTTCGATTAAACCTTGCCATTAAGAACCGTTTCAAGGTACTTCCTGACTCCGTAGAGATCATCAAATACATGACTTGAAGCTGACAGATCAAGGTTAGCATTCTCTCCGTGTCTAACTCCAAGCACTTCCATTCCAGCCCGAATACCACTCTTGATGCCATTTGGCGAGTCTTCAATGACTATGCACTCTTCAGGACTGACTCCCAGAAACTCCGAGGCTCTAAGATAGATCATAGGCGAGGGCTTTGATTCATCCACTTCATCGCCACCCACAATTATTTCGAAGTAATCTAGCACACCAATCTTCTTCATGAGTTCCTCTACTGCCACCTTCTCTGTAGACGATGCTATAGCCAGTTTTACCTTTTCCGACAGGAAATCAAGAAGGCTCAATAATCCTGGATTTGGAGCCAATGTTTCTCTGGCAAGTTTCAAGTATCTTTCCATGTATCTTCTGCCGAACTCCTCAGGCTCAATTTCAAGCCCTGCCATCCGGACAACAACTTTCTGGGTTTCAGACATCTTTAGACCCATCTGTCTCTCAAACAACTCGACGCTGATTTTCCCGCCAAGCTCATTTACAAGCTCCGTGCAAGCTCGTCTATAGATCTTCTCCGAATCGATAATCACTCCGTCCATATCGAATATTGCCGCTTCAATCATTTCTTCTCCTTTATATTCAACAGATTTCTTATGTCTGCTACTGCCCTGCTTATGGTCTCTCTTCTCACACAGATTATGCTACTAAATGGATCTATATCGATCAACGATGATTTGAAAAGAAGCCCCATATGGTAAGAAATCGTCGACTTGGCCAGACCAGTGAATTCAACCAGATCTCTTTGCAGGGCCGGCTCCTTGCTCAGTCTCTTCAGGATCTTGAATCTCGTCTCATCAGACAACACTTTTAGGAGGCTTCTTAACCTAACTTCTTCTGGAATTCTCCCCGAGAAGTCTTCCGTAACCTCTTCAAGGCCCATTATCAAGAGATGAAACGTCGGATAAGTCATCAGACCAGAGTTTGTGTGGGGCACTGAATTCTGAAGTGTTATGTATAGAGGTTTGCTCTCATCAAGAGTAATGCCGTAGTAGTCGAGGAAGTTCGAAAAAGCGTCTTTCACTTTCTGCGGTGAATTGTTCTCTATGTAACCTTTAACAAGACCCATGTTCAACTCTCTTAACCCACTACGTTCATAGTAATCGAGAATTCTAAGTGTGTTAGAAGAAAGAAAATCCATTGCGGTCTTTGGAAAGAAAAGCAGCTGATTGATAAACCATATAGTATCTGCACTTGTGCCGCCGATTACCTCAACCGCTTTCGAAACCCTCTCGGGTTCCTCAAATATCATTTTTTTCAGATCATGGTGGGAAATCCTTAGCCTCCTGTCGGCAAAGACCTGAATGAAGCGATCCTTTATTAACTCAAGCCCTTCATCCTTTACGTTCAAGCTCTCCTCAATATTCACAATCATCCCATCCAGAAGTTTCTGCCTTATCGGAAAGAGAATTGGAGCCATTACGCCTAGCTCGTTCATAAAGGTTGTGTACATTCTTGTCGACCATTCTCCGTCCTTCAGCAGCAATTCTTGAAATTCCATTAGCTGAGCAGCAGGTTCATAGTCCACTCCCAATGTCTTAAGCACTTTCTCGACCGGTCCTGTGTTGAGCGAAAACTGAATTGCCATTGTCAAGTCGTATATTTCGAAATACCCGGTTATCATTTCCATCAACTATCACCTTCATCGTAAAGCGTCTCAAGCCTTCTGAGTATCTTTTCAAGACGCTCTTTGTTCAACGAGAAATACACACGCCGGTGGTCTTTGCGGCCAGTGACGAGTGCGAGTTCTGCTAAAGTTGAGAGATGGTATGAAATAGTCGCTTTTGACAGACCAACAAGCTTGGCCAGCTCATCCACATATTTCGAATCTTCGGATATAGCTTTCAAGATCTGCATTTTTGTCTGATCGGATAGATTTCTTAGAAACAGTCTGAGGGTGTTGTCATTTATAACGGGATTCATAATCTCTCCAATTTGCTTGAAGTGCTCACTGAAAACTATAAGCTGGGTATTGCAGACGCTGGAGAACTTGATTCCCGAGTACTTCAGAGTATTCTGAAAAAGCAGGTGAAGGGGTAGGTCCTCTCTAGCCCTGATTCCGTAGAATTCAAGAAAATCCTCTGCCACTTCCTCACACTCCTCGGCTTTGAATACCTTCAGCCTTTCGACGACTTTGTCACGATTCCTCTTTCTTAAGCCAGATTGCTCATAGTATTTCTTCAGTTCGCTCAACGCGAAGAGAAGGATTTCCTTTGATTGTCTTGGGAATTTTACTAATTGGGTTATGAACCAAGTTGTGTTTTCTGAAAGATCTTCTGCCTTTTCAACAGCATCGGAGACAATGCTCAGATCTCCCTGTAGTGTCTTGCGTACGTCCTCTTGAGAGAGATTGAGATTGTTCAACATTATACTGGCGACAACGCAGCTGGCTCTGTCTTCAAAATTTCTTGCTAGACTTTCGATAGAATCTTCAAGAAGTATTTCTAGCCCAGGTTCATCCGGAAAGTCGCAGAAGAAAATGACACTGTCCTTGATCTCAGAAAAGACATCGACCGCCATCCTTATCGACCAGTCTTCGCTACTGTTGACCTGATCAAGGAATTCCGCAAGTTCTCTTCCAGGCTCGAAATCCAATCCAAGATCATGAGACACCGCATTGTAATAACTCTTTCTATCCGCAAAGCCGCACGCCATTAAAATCTCGACAAGTTCAACGTATCCCGGTATGATCTTCAAGGAATACACCTCTCCAGTTCGACTTGTATTGAATTATAGCATAGATAATGTTAGAGAGACATTGAACCGACCTTCACTGTTTGCACTGCAAGACCCTCTTCGTTCCACATTCCATACAACCGATGGTTTTCACCATCGATACCCGAAATGCATGATCAGAGAATCCGGTGCGACTTAATTGATAAATCGTTAGAAGTTCATCGATACTTAACAGGGGCAGTTTGACAATCATCAAACACAGTGTTATGATCTCAGTGTAAGAGATGAATCGAACGAAAGCAGAAGGAGGAGTCGATAGTGAAGAAGAGATCACTGAGAATAGGAAAAGACGTTCAAAAAGAAATCGACAAGGCGAGATCGGCTTCTGCGAGATACGGAAATTTCTTAGCTCTATGAATTAATTACACCAGTAGAATCGCGATATACAAGCAACCCCCCTTTTCCCCCACGGAAAGAAAGATGACTTCGGGTCTCATAAGAGACCCTTTTTTTCATCTCTTTAGCAGCAAGCCGAATCACCTCCCGACTATCAAAAATTAAGAGCCTCTGCAAGCGCTGAAGAGTAGCCCTCCGACAACCGTCCAAGAACATGAATCTGTCCTCGTAAAGATGAGGATCGCTGCCGCTGGCAAAGATCTCGATCCATCACGAAAGATGGGACCTTAGTACTCGATCAGTACCTATTTTCGATTCTTGGCTATTCCCAGCGCTAAGCGGCTCTTAGCACTCGGAGCAGAGCTGGCCTTTGCCAAGCAAAGACCGGCCGCACGAAGTGCGACTGGCCATCGAACGTGACTGGCTCATGAATTTCTCGTCTTCTCGTGAGCGGAGCGAACGTCGCGACATTGCTCTTTCTCGGTTGGCCTCACAAAAGTGCGCCTAACGGCAGGACTTTAAACAAAAAAGAGAGCCCGAAAGCTCTCTCGTGATTTTCCAGCATTCCCTCAGAAAGTTATGAATGATCTCGTCTTGAGAATCTCAACTCTCACTTTCTCTATCTGCTCTGAAACTTCCTTCATCGACTTGATCCGATTTTCTGACACCTATCTTCCCTCCCCAGTTCGATACATCTCTTACATTGCTATTATTACACATTGTTAGATGAATGTCAAACATAGTCATACTAATTCCACAGTTATCTAACTATAGAGTGAGATAGCTGACCGGTTTGTCAGAAAATAATTATCGGCAACTTCTTCAGAAATCCTTTGCTCTGCTAGTCTCTTCCCACATTGAGCATCTGTTGTGGTCAACAAATCACTTTCAAGACCTATTCACTCTTAGTCTTTCTCTTTCTTCATTGTGCAGCGGAACGCCGATGCTGGTATCCGTAAAAGAGACTCCTCCGCTCGAGCGCAAAACAAATCATCAGCATTTCCTTGGTGTTAACCCTTCTGACAAGTGAGAATACGATATGATAGTCTCATGGAGAGTCTGTATTGGTAGTGAGAAAGGACGGTGATAGAGACCCATGTTCTTCCTAACTAAGGAGTTCACTTTTGATGCGGCTCACAATCTGACAAGTTACCACGGAAAATGTGAGAAGCTCCACGGTCACACTTATAAGCTTCAGATAACAGTTGCCGGAGAGAAGAATCAAGAGGATATGGTCATCGATTTTCTGCAGCTCAAAGAAATAGTCAAGTCGGAAGTGTTGAGCTTACTCGATCACGCATACATAAATGACGTTATACCTCAGCCGACAGCAGAGAACATCGCTGAGTGGATATTTAAACGCCTGGCTTCCAGGATTGACGGGAGCCATTACGAGCTATATGAAGTGGCGGTGTGGGAAACACCGACTAGCTTTGTTCGCTATAGGGAGAGAGATGTTTGGTAGGAATTCCACTTGGGCGTTTCGTTCCGGTTGATTCAATTATTCACAACTTGTCACCAGTAGCAAAGACCATATCCTTTGTTTCGCTTGCAGTAGGCTCTCTTTTTCTGAGCGGGATTTCGGATTTCACAGTCTTCTTATCGGTTTGGATAGTTCTCTCCGGACTTTCAGCCGTTCCTTTCAGGGAGTACATGAAGACGCTCCGCGGGATAAGGTTGTTGATCTTGTTGATTGTGGTCTTTCAGATCTTTTTCTCTCACGGAAGGGTCTTGCTGGACCTAAAAGTGTTGAGAATCACGGAAGAAGGTTTGATTAACGCTGTTGTGCTTTCGGCGAGAATGATTCTTGCCGTGCTTTTCAGCATAATACTTTCACTCACGACGTCTCCCCTCGAAATCTCTTCTTCTATTGAAGAGATTATTGGGAAATTTCCTGCCGGCAGAAAACTGTCTTCTGAACTTGGGATGGCACTTTCATTGACGCTTACGTTCATCCCGCTTATCTCTCTTCAAACAAACCGGATAATCATGGCACAGAAGGCGAGGGGAGTTGAGTTCGACAAAGGAAAACTTCCTTCAAGAGTGAAAAACTCGCTATCAGTAGTGATCCCGGTAATTACGACATCGCTGAAGAAGGCTCAGGATACTGCCGCCGCCCTTCAGATTAGGGGGTACAGGCCCGGACATAGATTAACTAGCCTAAGGGAAAAGAGCTGGTCTTCAAACGACTCGATTATTCTACTAGTAACGATCTTTTCAATTCTGAGTGCCATCATACTGTAAAGCCAAAAAGGTCTGCTAAACGAGAAGGATTGATCCTTGCCATGGCTCGGGCAGACGCTAGCCTGAGACGGCTTTCGTTGGAAGCATCCAGCACTATTCCCTCAAGATGCGGGATAAGACCGTCCAGTTTGAGAAGGCCTGCTACTGAAGAAGCAAGAATTCTTGTCTGAAGCTCCTCTTTTCTGTTAGAAAGAATCCTTCCAACGTGGTCTCCAGTATCTACGGTCTTGAGTTTCTTTATTGCTCTCAATGATGCCTTCTTTAGCCTCGATGATGTAGACCTGAGCGACTCGTCTATTACATCCTCAATAGAATGATCCATGAGATTAGCCAAAGCCTCCAAACACACGGCTCTCACCCTGTCAGAGGGATCCTCCAGTCCAGCGTGAAGAATCTCAGCTGCGGAAGGCTCAACCAAACCCTTGACATACTGAGCCCCAACGAATCTCATCTCTTCATCTTCCGAATCCAGGAACTTTTCTGCAGCCTGCAGTAGAGAAACATCATATCCCTTGATTTTTCTATAGGTCTTCAGAGAAGCTATTGCAACGGTTCTATCCTCTGATTCGATGAGCTTTCTTAGTATAGGAAGCGAGATCTCCTCAGGAAATGACTCAAAAGTCTCGACTAGGGTTTGCTTAATATTGGCGGCACGAAAGTCTTTTAGAAGAGCAATCATTCTTTCAGCAGTAGCCGAATTCCGTTGACCCAGTTTTGAAAGCAAGGCGATTTTCTGGAATTTTCTTGACAGTGAAGAAAGCTCCTCTTCCTTCAGTTCGAGTTCTCCATTGAAGGCTGCCAGAATCCTTCGAATATCATTGCTGGGATCCTCGTCAAACTCTTTGAGAAGTTCTCTCTCTCCAGCTTCTGCAAGAGCTATTACAAAAGTCTTTCTAACCTTCTTTGAAGGATCTGCGGCAATTCTTCTCGCCAGCTCTTCATCTTCATAGCCAAACTCAGTAAGCTCTTTTGCCGTTGCACTGCGAACCAGGTCTGAGGGATCATCCAAAGCTTTGAGTATAGTGTCGCGACCCTCACCGGCTTTTGCCATCGAAGCAACAGTGTTTTTCCTAACTTCGGGTGATGGATCTTCTAGAAAGGATTCGATATTCTCTATCTTCATCTCTCTATCGGAGGCAGACTTCACAGCCCTTGCCCTGACATATGCCGAAGGTGAATCCAACATCTCTTTCAGATTCATTTCGGCCCTTGAGAAAATCTCTTCTTCAATTGCCTGAAGCATCTTTCTTATTTCTTTTGGATTCATTTCATCCACCTTCAATCCCAATCAGGATTTCTCTTTCATCGATAATGAATCTGACTATCTCTTCTTCTTCAAAAAAGCCAGCCGATTTCCGAAATTCAGTCACCGTGTTATATGAATTACCTGATCTCCTCATTATTCGGTTGCCGGAAACGTAATATCTAATCCTCTTATATTCGCCTTCAATAATCGCGTCAAAACTGATGAAGGAAATTCCCCAGGAGAAGTTCCCGGTTGAACGCGAGAGGTCCCTCTCAAGAATATCGAAGGTTCTTGATAAAGCCATGTATGCCTTTGTTTCTTTCACTATGCTGAATGACATTGCCAGTTGTAAATTCGCTATCTTGAAAATGGATATTAGCAGCAACGCTGACACAGCAAGAGAGACGACCATCTCAATCAGAGAGATTCCCTTCTTCATACTCTATCATTTCGAGCAGACTCTCCAATCTCTCCAGAACTCTATCTCGGCCAAGCACTGAAATAGTCTCGAAAAGTCCTGGAGTCACGAGTCTGCCCGTTACCCCCCCTCTTAGAGTCTGGAAAGTATTCTTCTTTGACGTGATCTTTTCCTCCGCAAGTTCTCTTACGATCTTCTCAACAGCCTCAACAGACCAATCAAACGCGTCTTCGAACTTCCTAATTGCTGCAGATATTAGATCCTTGCTCCATTCATTGTGCAGATATTTGACAACGTAGTCCTCTTGATAATCGACTTCATCGCTGAAAAAGGGAGCCGAGAAATCGAATAATTGTTCAAGAGTGTTGATCTTTTCTCTGGACATTGCAAGGACTTCTCTAGAATAAAACTGATCGGCTTCGATACTGGCATAGTAGTCAAATCTCCCTGTAAACTTCAACCACAGTCCAAACTGCACGATCAGCTCTTCGGGTTCGAGCAATCTCAAGTGTTTTCCATTGATCCATTCTAGCTTTTCGTAATCGAAGACTACGCCCTTATTAGAGATATCGGAAGGAATGAAATCTCTGACTTTCTCATGGTAGTCGAAGATTTCCTGATCAACTGTCCATCCGAGAAGGGCTAGATAGTTCATCAATCCTACACTGAGATAACCTTCCCTTCTGAAATGATCTACACTCGTGTGGCCATGTCTCTTTGAAAGAGGAGCCCTGTCACTCCCAAGAATCAGCGGTATGTGCATAAAAGTTGGTGATTCCCAGTTTAGGGCTTTGTATATCATTATCTGTCTGGGAGTGTTTGTAAGATGATCTTCCCCTCTGAAAACGTGAGTGATGTCCATCATGTGATCATCGACGACCACTGCAAAATTATAGGTAGGAAATCCATTGGACTTAATTATTATGAAGTCAGAGAAGTTCTCATTCTCAAAGGTCATCTCCCCCTTTGAAAGATCAGAAAACTCAGTCTTACCTTCAGGAATCCTGAATTTGACGGTATAGACCTCATCGTCTGCTAAACGTGGAATCTCAGCCGAGGTCCGCAATACACTCTCCTGGTCGGATTTTGAATAGACAGCACAGTACGCGTGTCCTCTTTCAATAAGCTCTTGAGCATATCTATCGTAGAAGCCTAGTTCTACTCGTTCACTTTGTCTATAAGGTCCGTAGTCTCCACCAATGTCCGGCCCCTCCGACCAGTCGAGACCACACCATTTCATTGAGGAGAGAATCTGATCTTCAAATATCTTCTCAGAACGCTCAGTATCGGTATCTTCTATTCTCAGCACAAAACTTCCACTTTGATTCTTCGCAAATAACCAATTAAACAACGCTGTCCTTACACCACCAACATGAAGATTGCCGGTAGGACTTGGCGCAAATCTACACCTTACCATTGTCAGCCTCCTCAAGAAACCTCTCAAGATCTTCGATACTGTATGCCACTCTTATTTCGACGGTCTTTCTCTCGTCCAGATACTTATCATCTATAAGTACCGATCTGATCCTGTCGGTCCAACCGCCTGTATTCTCCATAAGTATTACTGGACGTCCGTATGAGTACGAAGAAATAATCTCGAGTAGTGTCCCGGCCTGACCCCCCATAGATATTACTAAGTCGGCAGACTTGGAGAGTATCAATGATCTCAAAGCAAAATCCATTCCTGTTCGAATTCTAATCTCACTGTGATTGTTGCCTTCATCGCCGGCAGGGAGAACTCCGACTACCCTGCCCCCTTCTATAGAGGCGGCTCTCGAAACGAGTTCCATCACTCCATCTCTTCCACCGGTCATGACAACATGTCCATTTCTGGCAAGCAACTTTCCAACTTCTTCGCAAATACTCCGAAGCTCCTTAACGGGGCTGTTGTTGATAGAACCCGAATACCCAATAACGGCTACGTGAAGCATCATTCGTCACTTCCCAGGTATTTCTCTACAACCTGACTATCTGCGAGCACGGCCTCCGGGTCGCCTGAGGAGATCACTTCTCCCTTGTACAGAACGTAAAGCCTGTCGACAACCTTGGCTATTGAAGAGACGTCGTGATCTGTCACAATGACTCCAATCCCCCTGTCCTTCAACTTCCTAATCATCTTCTGAATATCCTTTACAGTCATCGGATCAATTCCTACGAAGGGTTCGTCCAACAATATGAATGACGGGGAAAGAGTCATTGTCCTTGCGAATTCCAGTCTTCTCTTTTCTCCACCCGATATAAGAGAAGCGACTTGATCTTTCAGCGAAAGAATCCCAAACTCGTCAAGAATCTCGTTTGCCTTTTCATGGCAATTGTCTTCCTGACCCGTGAGCCTCATAACCATTGTCAGATTCTCAACTACAGTAAGACCTCTGAAAATCGACGTTTCTTGCGGGAGGTAAGCGATTCCTCTCCGCGACCTTTCATGAATTGGGAGATGCGTTATGTTTTCATCATCAAGAAAGATACTTCCAGAGTTAGGAATGACGATTCCAAGAATCGACTTGAAGGCGGTTGTTTTCCCGGCCCCATTTGGCCCCAGAAGACCAACCACCTCAAGAGAAGATGCCTCCAATGAGACATCTTTTAATACTCTTCTTCTTCCGTAGCGCTTGTCAAGATGCTCGCACTTCAGATAAGAAGGATCACTCAATTCTGAAAACCTTTCATATACTCAATTATTGCGTCGGTAATATCATATGCGGCAGAACCATAAACGACTATCTCACTAGAAATAACCATGTCGATCCCGATGAATGTTGCGTAATCCCTAATTCGCTTGTTAACCTGCTCCATTATGACCTGCAGTTTTGCACTGTAAGTAGTTTCCAGTGTCTGTTCGTACTGACTTTTCTTGGCAAGAATCTCCTGCTGTTTCTGCAGAAGAGCATCCTGTCCTGCTCCAGAATTTGCCAGATCTTGATACTCCTTGCTCAGACTGTCAAGCTGACCCTGATAGAACTCTGTGTCTTTCTGATAATCGGTGTTCAAAGTCACCCAATCTTTTGTAGCTTCAAGAACTTTCTGCATATCGGCAAATGCGATTTTAGCAGGCTCAGAAGGTCCTGCACCGCTTTCAGAAACTACAATTGCCCCGATCGCCGACACCATTATCACGATAAGAAGAAATTTCAAGGATCTTTTCACAAGTACACCTCCTAGAATACTCTCTTTGAATCCAGTAAGATCGTCACGGGGCCACTATTCACAAGTTCCACATCCATGTGTGCCTGGAAGACCCCCGTCTCAACTCTCACACTCTTAGACGCCGTCTGAAGAAAATCGTTGAAGAGATCTATGGCTACCTCTGGCTCAGCGGCATCAGTAAAAGAGGGTCGTCGACCCTTTCTAGCATCTCCCATAATTGTGAACTGCGAAATCGCAAGAAGTGCTCCCGAGACATCTATTAGTGAAAGATTCATTTTCCCGTTTTCATCTTCGAAAATACGCAGGTTCAGAGTCTTTTCTACCAACCATTCCACGTCTTTGCTACTATCGTCCCTGCCAACACCCACCAACACCAGAAGTCCCTTATCTATCTCTCCCGTTACTTTACCATCTACTGACACACTTGCTCTGTTAACTCTTTGAACTACAGCCCTCACGCTACCCCTCCAAATCTCTTGACATTCTGAACACCCTTCATGCCCCTGAGACTCTCCATTACTGAAGTAAGATGGGCAACGTCTTTCACCAGGATATTCGCAATCAGTGTATCATATCCCCATCTTCCTGCTTCAACGGAGTACTTCATTACTTTTGCGTTCTTGTTTTCAAGTCTTTCAAGAAATTTGTGAATCAGTGTTTTGTCCGTGCCATCAAATTCCACTACTATCCAGGCGCTGAATTTCCCTCCAGTAACGATATTCCAATGCGCCTCCACCAGTTTATCCTCGCTAATGTCTTTCAAATTGCGACAGTTACGGTTGTGAATCGAAATTCCCCTACTGCTCATCACTGCAATTATGTCGTCTCCCGGGAGTGGCGTACAGCACTTTGCAAAATAGACGGCAATCCCCGTCTCACCTCCAACTGTCACTTCATTTCCCTTTGCCTGTTTCTGCTTGACCAATTCCGTCTCTTCAGGAAGAGTCTCGACCTCTACCTCTTTGGGCGCAAGAATGCTAAGAACCTCTCCCATTGTTATCGAACCATCTCCAAGCTTGCTGAAAAGATCGTTTTCGTTGTGCGCACCGAGCCTGTTCATTAGGGACTTTATCTGTTCTCCCTGTATCAAATCGTCCATTGAGACGGCAAGCCGCTTACTTATCTTTCTAAATATCTCCTTGCCTCTTTCTACCAGTTTCGCGGAGTATTCATTCTTGAAGAATCTCTTTATCTTGGCCTTGGTCGAATTTGCCCGAACATATTTCAACCAATCAAGGCTTGGACCTTCGCTCGATTTGTTAACTATTACCTCTACTCTATCTCCAAGCTGCAGCTCATAGTTGACGGGAACGAGTCGATCATTTACCTTCGCTCCAGCGTAATGATGGCCAACTTCAGTATGGATAGCGTAAGCAAAATCTATTGGTGTCGCTCCTTTTGGAAGATGAACGACCTCACCCTTTGGTGTAAATACGAATACCTCCTCGACTTCCAGTTCTCGAGAAATAGATTCCATGTCCTTGAAGCTTTCGATGAAATCCTTCTGCCAGTCAACAAGCTGAGTGAACCAGGTTCTGTCTCTCACGTCGATGCCTTCTTTATAAACCCAGTGAGAGGCTACTCCGTATTCGGCTTCCTTGTGCATCCTTTCGCTTCTTATCTGGATCTCGAGAGGTTCACCCCTGTGAGTAATCAGGGTTGTGTGGAGAGACTTATAGCCGTTCGATTTTGGAGCAGCAATATAGTCCTTGAATCTACCGGGCATCGGAGGCCAAAGAGAGTGAACTGCCCCAAGTATTTTATAGCAGTTGACTTCGTCTCCAGTAATTATTCTGAGAGCGATCAGGTCGAATACTTCGTCAAAAGATCTATTCTTCTTTATCATTTTCTGCCATATACTGTATAGATGTTTCACTCTGCCTTCAATCAACGCGGATATTCTATTCTTTCTGAGCTCCCGAAGCACAATCTCCTTGTACTCGTCCATTATGTCTTGGCGTTCTTTTAGCTTTCTATTGACTTTGAACTTCAATTCTTTGAACTCTTCTGGGTACTCATACTTGAAAGAAAGATCTTCAAGCTCAGCCTGAATCTTGTGCATACCTATTCTGTGAGCAATGGGAGCATAGATCTGTATCGTTTCCCTTGCCTTGTCGCGTTTCTTTTCGGAATCTTTCAGGAAGTCCAGCGTTCTCATATTATGCAGTCTATCTGCAAGTTTAACGATAATTATTCTCGGGTCTTCGGAAAGCGCCAGAAGCATTTTGCGCAGAGTCTCTACTTTCATTCTCGACTTGACGATCTTTGATTCAAGTTTCTCGTTGAGTTTCAGGTTACTTATCTTGGTCACGCCGTCCACAATAAGGGCCACTGTTTCGCCATACTTTTCTACAATTTCGGAAAGCGGCACATTGCAGTCTTCGACAATATCATGGAGTATGCCAGCGACAATTGTATCGTTATCTGCCGAGAACTGAGCAAGGATCTTGGCAACTTCTATCGGATGACTGATGAACGGTTCCCCTGAGTCTCTCATTTGCTCCTGGTGATGAAAGCGAGCGAATTCGTAGGCGTCAAAAATCCGCTCTTTTTCTCTTCTCTTGAGGCGATATTGAAGAATACTCTCGAGGTCACCCAAAAGAATCTGGGCATCAATTTCCGTTCTGGCCACTCTCTCACCTTCTATTTGTTTATTTTAGCATGAAGCCTCAGTTCCCGAAAAGTCTAACGATGAGAACCTTCGAGAAGCATTGAAAACACTACTTTAGAGTTATTTTCTATAGATTTATGCCTCGTTATATATTATAATGTATGTAACGAGGTGAAGAGATGGGAATTGTTTATCAGAAGAACAAGAAAACTGGAATCACATATGTCTACAAAAACGAAGCCTATTGGGACAGGGAAAAACAACAGTCCAGAGCCAAGAGAACCTTAATCGGCAAGCTGGATCCAGACACTGGA
>DSBT01000105.1 GCA_011045915.1 Mesotoga infera | reverse complement strand
GGGGCCAGGAAAGTAATCTCTTCTACTCCCTCAAGAACGGAGAGCTCCTGTGGATATTCGAGACAGACTCAGATTCAGCGGGTTTCTATTCAAGCCCGGCCTTAGGAAGCGATGGAACAGTTTACACTACATGTCACGACGGGTTTCTCTACGCCCTGGATCCGGCAGACGGATCTCTGAAATGGGGCCTCCGGATCGCCGAGGACGTAGAAGACTCTTCGATCGCGTCAAGCCCGATTGTGGGAGAGGAAGATGAGATTTTCGTCTGCACTTATGGCGGTGTATGTTCGGCGATCGATAGTGAGGGAGAGGTGATCTGGAGCACAAATCTCCAGAGTGAAATAGTCTCAACGCCCGTCTCCTGCTCGAACGGCGTTCTCTACGTCATCGGACGGGGAGAGGCCAGACTGTTCCAGCTAAACATCTCAGATGGAAGCCTCGAGAGATCGGATCACATAGGAAGCGACAGTCTCGGCTCTCCTGTCATGAGCAAGGATGGAACTCTGTACTATGCCGTCACCTTAAACGACATAGGAGGCAGAAGCAGACTCGGTTCACTGTCGACCCACTCTTCCCCATCGGGATCGTGGCCGATGTTCGGGCAAGACCACAATCGCTCGGGCAGGCAAGAAAGCTTCTGATTTCGATGAAGAAAAGACTTCCGGGCGACAAGCTTCTATGGCGAATCCTGCGGCCGATCTTTAGACATCCCTTCATTAAGAGATACAATCTCCACGGAATAGGTCTGCAGACACTGCCCGAACCACCCTTCATCCTAATCGGCAATCATGCATACTTTATCGATGCCGTTTTGATCGAAGCGCTTGTGAGTTATCCGATAGTCTGGGCCGTCGCTTCGGGGAACTTCAGTAATCCTCTTTCGGGGCCCATACTAAGAGCGGGAGGCGCAATTCGAAAGAGAAAGGGCGTCCCCGATCTTCCAGCCATGAGGAAGATGATCGAAGTAGTCAATGCCGGCGGGGTCCTGGGTCTGATGCCGGAGGGATCTGTGACATGGGATGGGGAGTTCGGCGAAGTACCGCCAGGGACAGCGAAATTCCTGGATAGGCTTAATGTACCGGTCGTCGCCGCAAGAATGAGCGGCGCTTATCTAACTAAACCAAGATGGGCCGATCATCACAGGTGGGGAAGGATCGAGGTTGAATTTCAGAGTTTCGAGGGCAAGGGAGCGCTCGATTATCTCTCGGAGGCCTCCGACTGGCGATGGCAGGAGAAAAAGAGAATTCCCTTCAAAGGCATGAGAAAGGCCGAAGGAATCGAGAAAATAATCTGGTTTTGCGAAGAGTGCCGTTCATTCCAGACAGTCAAAGCAAAGGGAGATTCGGCTGAATGCAAAAGATGCGGGCTCACATATACAGTTGACGATTTTGGTTATGTTTCTGGAAGAACTGTCGCCGATATCCTCGCCGTTCAAAGGGAACTGCTCTCTGATTACATGGCAGAGAAGGGTGAAATAGATGCCGGAGAGGGAGTAATAACAGAACTTCAAATTAGAACGGGCAATAAATCAAGATTCATCGGAAAAGTCACTCTGGACAGAAACGACCTTAGAGTGGGAGAGAGATGTTACTCGCTTTCGAAGATCAGAGGCTTCTCGAACTTCCTCAAAAGAATCAACGAGTTCAACTATGAGAATTCAATTATGAGACTCAAGACCGAGATCTCTTCACTTCTTCTGTTCTGGGCCCAAAGATATTTCTCCCATTCTGGAGAGAGTTAGGCTCGCGGCAGCTACACGACTACTGAAACGGTTCCTTCCTCATTTCTATCACCTATGGCGATCGACTCGATGACCTTTGAGAGTCGAATTATCCCTTCTTCAATCTCTTCAAGGGGTACTCCAAGAGGATTGAGCCTCACAAAGTTCCTGCCGCTCGAGTCAAAGGTGAAAAGACTCCCCGGCGATACTGCAACACCGTTCTTAATCCCTTCGGCGACTAGTTTCCAGCAGTCCAGCGAGGTCGGCAACTCAAGCCAGAAGAAGTTCCCTCCCTGAGCCTCGTTGACCTTCACGTAAGCGGGAAGATATCTCAGGCAAGCTCTCTTCGCAGCTTCTTTCTTGTCAAGACAAAGTCCAAGATACTTTTTCAAGAAGCTGTCGTATTCCCCCGTCGAAAGGAGCTTCGCGGCGACCAGCTGGCTGATGTTCGGAACTCCGAGCGAGATCATTCTTACCGGTTCGATCAGCTTCTCTATCAATGCTTCGTCGGCAACAATCCAGCCAATTCTAAGACCCGGAGCGTAGGCCTTCGATATCCCTCCTATCTCTATCACGCAGTTGTGATGATCGTAGTACTTAAGTGTCTTAGGCGCGGGACGACTGTACTGAATCTCCGAGAAGACAGTGTCATCAATTATCGGAACGGAGTACTTCTCTGCAAGTCTTACCAGCGACTCCTTTTTCCCCTCAGGCATGTTTGAACCAGTAGGATTGTGCGAACAGCTCATGGTATATATGAATTTCACCCTGCTCCTTTTCAGGACATTTTCGAGAGTCGCAAAATCCAGGCCTTCAGAGTTTCTATCGATTGGGAGCACTCGATGCTGAAACATTCTCGAAATGTTGATTATATTTATGTAAGTCGGATTCTCGACGACAATCGTTTCACCTGGCCTGGCAAGCGCAGAAAACAATAAATACACGGCCTCCTCTGCGCCAATAGTTATTAGAATATTTCTCGAGTTCACATGCATCCCTGAACCGTTCAGTCTCAGACACAAATACTTGATGAGGTCGGGGTTGCCCCTAAGAGACGGATAGTCGAGCGAACTCTTCAACTCATCTTCGGTAAGATCTGACAGAATTCCTTTCAGGAGGTTTGTTTGCTCGCTTCCAACAAGAGGTATGCCGGTATCGAACCTTATACAGTCTTCGGGCCGGCCCTTCAGAACGCTTGCCCATCTCGCCGAACCGGCCGGAACGGTAGCCCAGGAATTAAGCTGCTCTCCCCACGATATCATGTCGAATTCCTTATGTGGCGGCCTGACTGAAATGACGTAAGTACCGCTTCCCGATCTGGAATCCAGAAGGCCATCCATCTTCAGTTCATTATAGGCTTTTACAACAACGCTCCTGTTCAGCCGGAGCAACTTCGAAAGCTCTCGCTCGGAAGGAAGCCTTGTTCCCTCAGAAATCTCCCCTCTCATTATCGCTGTTCTCAACTGATCAATAAGCTGCTTGAACAAAGGGACACCAGAGCCCTTTTCGACTACAATTTTCAGCCCAAGCATGGATTCACCTCCTCAAATTGATTATACTTTGACAGGGCCTATTGACCATGCCATTATGCTGTCAATAGAACATGCCAGTTATCTCGCATCGATCTTTTCTACTTCCAAAGGGGCTCAGGTGAATTAAGGAAAAAAGACTCCAATGAAAAGCGGATCGCTCCAATTGCTCGGATCCGGCTGCTATTATTCTGATGGCTGACATATAGTTTGAATATGCGAAAGCAATAGATTGGCAGAAATCGAGGCGAGGGATTCTCGATATTCTATAAGAATATTCAATTAGGGAGGGGCAAATGAAAAGAAACGACACCAAGGAGAAAAGGAAGCACGGCGGGAAATTCACTATCTCTTGAACTACTAGATCGCCTTTTCGGAACCGGCCAGGACAAGGCCCGACTTCTCCTTGATACGACTACTGTTTTTGTACAACCATTTGAAGACATTCTTTGCGAAACGCGCTTCTTCAGTCAATTCTTTCGCAGTGAAGTAATGAATCTGGATGATCGAAATAGCAGAAAGCAGATAGACAAAACTCTCCCTCTCGCTCGAGGTAAGAGTGTTTTCTGAGGAGTATCCTTCAAGCAGATAAGGAAGCAAATAGAGGAAAAGCGATGGAGAACCCATCTTCAGAAACTCGGCGAAGACGCTATGAACTAGATAGGCAAGATCCAGCACTTTCACTTCTCGAGTCGCACAATCGAAATCTACTATCCCCGAGACCTTCCCCTCGTGGATGATTATGTTGCCTGGATGGTAGTCGCCATGAATGATCTGGACCGGAAGTCTATAATATATCTTGTAGAAATCGGTGAAGAATTCCTCAACACTTTCGAGTTCCATTTCGAAGTCCACTGCACTGAAGTGCCGCAGGGCAGCTGTCAGTGACTTCAGCAGATTCGTTCTTTCAAGCTGATCGTAGTCGATTTCTTTTAGAGCTTTGTGGAGCCTTCCGGTAAAAATGCCTAGTTCAACCGCCATCTCAGGAGTGGCATGAGAGATGTT
>DSBT01000104.1 GCA_011045915.1 Mesotoga infera | reverse complement strand
TCAGGGCAGGCTCTACGGGATGACATAATGAGGGGGTTCGAAGGTATATAGAGGTATATAGGGACTCCATTTTTAGGAGCAAGAGCAGTTGCTCGTTCCGACTCATTGCTTCCAGGTTCTTAGGCCGCGGAGCGGAACTGGCGCGACGAGAACGAGAAGAGCAGAGGTTAGAGGCGACAGGCTAGAGGTTGGAAGAGCGCAAAGATCTTGATCTTCTTACCTCTATCCTCATCCTTCTTACCTCTGATCCACCCCGCCGCCGCCGCGACTGGTGCTCGCGATTGTGTAGGTAATTATGTAGGTCTTATTGTACAATATGCTTGAACAGGAGGCGGTTTTATGAAGTACATAGCGACTCGAGACCTGAGAAGCAATCCCTCAGCGGTCTGGGAAACGCTTGATGAGGGATCGGAGGTTATCGTTACGGTTAACGGGAAGCCCAGAGCAATAATGATAAGGGCAGACGAGGATCTCGAATTTCTCATAAAGGCTATTTCCCGAGCAAAAGCTGAACTCGCGGTCGAAAGAATGCGGCTCCAGTCTTTGAATAACGGTCTTGATAGTCTTTCTTCAGAGGAAATTGAGAGAGAGATCTCTGAAAGCAGAAAAGCGGACAGATGAAGATAGTAGTAGACACAAACGTCCTTGTCGCGGCTCTAATAAATCCTTACGGAAGTCCCGCAGGTGTTCTCAATTTTATTCTCTCAAATCGTGTTCTTCCCTGTTTCGATGCAAGAATTATCGATGAATACGAGAGGGTTCTTCGAAGACCGAGATTTGGATTCAGGAGCGACGATATAAGGGCGCTTCTGGATTTCTTTGTTAGGGTCGGTTTTCTTGTGACTCCCGAACCTGTCACTTTGGAGCTTCCAGATCTATCGCATTTACCTTTTGTTGAAGTCTCCAGAGCCACTAACAGTCCGATCGTTACGGGGAATGCTAAACACTTTCCCGCTGATTTCGTAACTGTCCTGAGTCCTGCAGCGTTGCTTGAGATAGTTCATAGAAGGGCGTGAAGAGCTGTCCTTGGAGAGCCGAAGAGCGTTTCATCGTTCCGGAGCTAGGAGCTTTGTTCTTCGTTCAGGCGCTGAGCGTCCAGGTTATTGGTTTAGGACCATGAGAAGAGATAAGAGAGCGAGATGGACGAGACCACTATGGTAGGTTTCGCAGAGTTGGTTCAGTTGTTTTCATTGTTGGTTTTCCAAAGCGCCATTGGGTGGTGTTTGATTCTCTCCACAATTTGACTGTCATCGAATAGTAGTTCCGGATTATAGTCTCGCTTTCCGAATTTATCTATGAATTTGCTCTCTCTGGCAGTGAAAACAAGTAGGTTCGAAAGAAACTTCTCTACCCCTTTAAGTATTTCATCGAGATCGATCTTCTCCGTTTTGCGAAGAACTGGAAGTAGTTCAGTACGTATTCGGTACTCTGTGATTCTCTTGAGCATTGCAAAATCCAGGCTTTCAGGAATGCCACTGCTGCCGATTGAAAAATAGAAGAGGATACACTTCCTCAGTAATTCTTTGTCGTTTTCACTTAAAGAAAGATGGGAGATCATTCTGTTGGCATCATAGAGGTCACGAACCGCAGCTCTTGTAAGAAGTGCAACTATTTTGCTTGCAAGTATCTCTATGGGATCTACGCACCGACAGTGTACTCCTTGAAGAATTCCGGGAATCAAAGTGCTTCTGATTTCGACTGGTAGAACATGAGCTCTCATAGAGAAATTGATCTCGATTTTGATATTGTCTCTTGCTCCTCCCGAATTGGTATATTCGAAGACGCTCGATTCCAGAGAATAGTAGCGCTTCGATTTGTCGCTATGTCTGTAACCGTTGGCGGACATGAAAAGCGCAATTCTCTCTATGATGACAGGTCTATCTTCAATCATAGTTTCTTTAGAAATGGTCTTGCAGTAGTCGAGGTCTATGTCAACCGACAGTCTCGCAAGTTGCATAATGAATAGGTTAATTGCCGTTCCACCCTTCAGAGCAAGAGCTTCCGATAGAAGGTTATCCGAATCTATGAATTGAAGTACCTCTACCAACCTCAGCACTTTTTCGAATGTATCACGAACAAACCCCAGTTCTGAAGCTAGTTGCCCGATAGTTTGCTTATCGTATCTCACCGATATCCGCTACTCCTTTCGATATTATCGCCATGAGGTCTTGCGGGACGAAGAGTTTCCATCTGGAATCGTAAGCTGGTGATTCATAGCGTATTTCATTATACAGGTATCTGACACTATTGCCTTTTGCAAGTTCGCATAGTTGGAAGAATCGTTCGGATAGGCGGAATCTGCTCTGAAAGTGCCCCAGTATGTATGCCGTTTTCTGATACAGAAATCTCTTGTTGTATTTGTCCAGATAGGCTATCAATTTGTTTTCTTTGAGTGAGGGAACTGAGTCCAGACAGCGAAGCAACTCTTCAAGACCTCCAATTCTCTCAAAGTCGTTGATACTATCAAGTGTAGTTCTCTCCACATCTGTTGCTCTCACCCCATCTGGACTCACTACAATTCCTTCGTTGATTCGCGGGGATATGAAGCGAAAGCTTATATTGTCATAGGAGAACTCAGAGAACTTGGTCTGTGCACTCACATATACCTCATAGAATACCTGGCTGGCATAACCGTAGTACTCGAAAGCGGAGTGATGGGTAATATAGGACTCCGGCTTGATCTTCGAGGCGATTCTATATCGGCCTGCTATAGCCTGCCCGGTCTCAAGGCTTCTTGTCACATACAGGTTTCTCTTGACCTGATCTATGAGGCCACGTTTCTTGTAGTTTTGTAGCAGAGAATTGGCAGTTTCGCTTTTTCCGACAAGCTTTTCCACATCAGTCTTTGTGAAAACTCCCAGTCTCGCCAGTTGCCCGTAGTATTTCATAAGCACACCTTCCGTGTTTTAATGATAGCACATTGATGGCTAAAACTTAATACTTATAAGCATGAAATAAAAGATAGATGGAGAGTCCGTTTTTGGCGGAAAGAACGGTTCCTCCGGGTTCCTCCGGCGCGTTGCGCCCAAGTTCTTGGGAAAGACCTGAGGTTAGAGGGAAGAGGTAAGAAGAGCAATTAGGTCCTGCCTTCCTAACCTCTAGCCTCATACCTCTCATATCTGCCCGACCTTGGACCTTGGATCATATGGATCGTGGAAATAGAAAATCTCGAGGAGTATCTCTTCAAGTTCAATGTCGGTAATCATTGTTCCATCTCTCTTATTACAGAAACCGCGAGTTCTCTTAGGTGGCTTAC